>NZ_JAMXSG010000320.1:0-5962 GCF_024124365.1 Pseudonocardia sp. McavD-2-B | reverse complement strand
TCGGCGCCGCGCAGGTCCGCGCCCGGGTCGAGCACCGTGCCGAACGACGGCACCGCGGTCCCGAGCTCGGCGGCGAGGCGTCCCAGGTCGGGCCCGGGGTGGGCGCGCAACCCGGCCAGTGCGTCGGCGGCCGCGGTGACCAGCGCGGACCAGCTGCGGGCCGTGTCCAGGCACACCGGCAGCGGCGTCGCGCCGGCGCGGGCCGGGACACCGGCGGTCACCTCGGTGTCGCCGGACAGGGCCGCGAGGACGGCGGCGTGCGCGGCGAGCAGCACCGCGCCGGGCTCCACGCCGGTCACCGCGGCGACGGAGGCGACCGCGTCCCGCGGGATCGGCTCGGTGTGCACGGCGGTCCCGGGCCGGGGTGTCGCCGTCCACGACGGGGCCGGGGTGGCGCCGCCGGTGAGCAGCACCCGGGTCCAGTACTCGCGGGTGGTCGTGGTGGCGGGGTCGGCGAGCGTGCCGGTCATCGTGCGGTCTCTCCGTTCAGCAGCGGGGCCGGGGCGGGGCGGGACCGCGGGGCGGCGGCCGGGTTGCCCTCCCAGACGGCACCGGCGGGGACGTCCTCGCCCTTCATGAGGAAGGCGTCGCAGCCGATGCGGGCGGCGTCGCCGACGACGGCGCCGTAGTGGACGAAGGCGCCGACATCGAGACAGGCGCCGGTGCCGACGGAGATGAAGTCGGACTTGAAGGTGCCGTCCTCCTGCGAGTGGCACTGCAGCACCGACCCGGCGTTGAGGACGACGTCGTCGCCGATGCGCACGAGCGTGCGGTCGGTCATGTTGCACCCGTCGTCGAACACGCGGCGGCCGATCTGCACGCCGAGGGCGCGGGTGACGAGGTTCTTGAACGGGGTTCCGGCGAGCATCCGGTCCCAGCCCTGCACCACGAGCTTCCAGTACCGCTCGTGCCACCAGAAGTACGGGTCGTAGACCGAGCAGAAGCGGGGCTGCAGCCGGCGGCGCCCGGCGACGGTGAGCCGCTCGACGGTGATCGTGTACGTCATCGTGAACAGCAGCGACAGCAGCAGCTGCACCCCGACCGCGACCGGACCCAGCGGCGCCAGCAGGGCGGCGACGATCAGGGTGAGCAGGGTGACCCCGAACAGGGCACCCCACCGGAACGCCACGGCCAGGGCGATGGTGCGGCGGTTGTAGCGGTTCTTGGCGCGCAGCCGGTCGTGCAGGTCGAGGCCGGTGTGCAGGTGGCCGAACATCGAGTCCCGGGCGACGGTGCGGGGGATCTCGAACGGCGGCGAGCCGAGGAGCCCGACCCCGGTCCGCACCCGGCCGTCGGTGGGGACGAGCGTCTTGGTGGCGATCAGGCAGTCGTCGCCGACCCTGGAGCCGGCCGTCCACACGATCCTGTTGCCCAGGAACGAGTTCGACGCAATCCGTGTCCGGTTCACGACGAATGCGGTGTCCGAATAGTCGACATTGACGATGGACAAACCGTCGGCGACCATCGTGCCGGTTCCGATCGAGCTCGCGAACGGCGTCTCCTGCTTCACCGCCGTCCCGAAGTTCGTCCCCGTCTGCGGGGTCCGCCGGAGATCGTGTCCGATGATCCGGAGGTAATCGACGATGTAGGAGCTGTCGCCGAGCAGATAGGTGAAGAACCGGACGTTCGTGATCCGTAACACGGTGCGCTGCAACGTGTATCGCAGGCCGTAGAGGGGGTACGGACGTCCCTCGGTGAGCCCGAGCGACAGCACGCGCGCGACCACTGCGGCCCCGAACAGACCGACGGCCGTCCCGGCGAGGAGCAGGCCGGTCGAGCTGACGAGGGCGTCGAGCCAGAGCTGGGACGAGACCACCCCGGCGGCCCCGCTGCCGATCACCGCCGCCAGCGTCGGCACGGACGCCAGCACGACGTCGACCACACCGGCGCCCAGCGGCAGCCAGACCAGCAGCAGCCAGCCGAGCTGGCCGGTCGCATAGCCGGCGCGCCGGGCCCGGCCGATCGTCGCCGAGACCCCGGCGCCGGGGTCTCCGCCGCCCGGGCGGGCCGGAGTGCCCCACCAGGTCGCACCGGCCGGGACGACCTGGCCGGTGTGCAGCGAGGAGGCGTGGGCGAGCCGTCCGCCGTCGCCGATCTCGGTCCCGATGTCGATCACCGACGCCTCGCCGACGACGACGCGGGCACCGATCGTGACCCGGCCGGTCCGGATGATGCCCGGCTCGGCGCGGTAGCAGGACAGGATCGAGTCCTTGCGCAGCACGGTGTTCGCGCCGATCGTGAGCAGGTCCGGGCAGGCCGGGATGGTGCGCGCCAGCATGACCACGCCGGGTCCGATCCGGGCGCCGAGCAGCCGCAGGTAGAGCGGCAGCAGCGGCGAGCCCGCGGCGACCAGCAGCAGCGGGTTGGTGCGGACCAGGGTCCTGGCCAGCCAGAACCGGTAGTACGCGGCGCTCCACAGCGGGATCTCGCGCTCGGTCCACCGGCCGACGAGCAGCCACTTCGCGGCGATCGGGAGCACCGCGAACACCGTGAAGGCCACCGCCACCGCGGCCAGCGAGCGCAGGTAGAAGTCCAGCAGCCCGGTGCCGAGGGCGATCCACTGGAACACGGCGCCGAGCAGGGTGCCATAGGCGAGGGTGAACACGACGAAGGTGAGCAGCTGCGCCGCGCCGCACAGTACGTAGGCGCGGGTGGTGCCGGTCGGGACCGGCAGCGCGGGCGGTGCCTCGTCCGGCACGGGACCGGCGTCGCCGGCGAGCGCGACGGCCAGACCGGCGGCGGTGGGGTGGGCGTAGACGTCGGTCATCGCGACGTCGGGCAGGTCGTCGCGGCGGCGGACCCTGGCGCAGAACCGGGTCATCGTCATGGAGTCGGCACCGAGGTCGGCGAACACGTCGGCGTCGGCCCCGACGTCGGCGCCGACCAGCTCGGCGAGGATCGCCCGGTAGCCCTCGCGCACGTCGTCGACGGTGCGAGCGGAGCGCGCGACCGACGGGGCGAGTGCCGCGGCCAGCCCGGCCACGGTGGGGTGGGCGTAGACGTCGGTCATCGCGACGTGCGGCAGGTCGGGCCGCTGCCGGACCCGCGCACAGAACCGGGCGAGGACCATCGAGTCGGCACCGGCGTCGACGAAGAAGTGGTCGTCCGGCCGCACGGGTGCGTCGAGCAGCTCCGTGATGATCGCTGTGAAAGCGATCACGACAGCGTGTTCCGACTCGGGCACCGTGCGCGATTCCTGTTCGCGCACAGGCCCGGTGGTCATCACCCCGTCTTTCGACACCATCGTCATCCCCCGGCAGTACGAGCGTGTACGGGCAGAATCGTCGACCATTTCCAGCGCGTTACATAGTCAATATTTATGATCGACCGACCCCCGACTCACACATTTTCGGGGGCAGAGCGGCACGATTCCGACCGCGACGTCGAGGGCGTCGCGGTCGCGGGCCGCGATCCGGCGCGATCCCGATGAACTGTTTTCGTGACTCGACGAGCGGAGGTTCGATGTGAGCCTGGATGTGATGCAGGTCACTGCACATCAGTCGTCGGTGCGGGCGTGCCGCGGGGGACCGGGGGTGCACCCGGCCGGTTCCGGCCGATCGCCCGTGGCCGGACACCCGCGGTGATTCACTCGTCCGGCGACACCGGCCCCGGCGCGTGCGCACCGCCGTTGGGGTCGCCGGGGCGGAGCATGGACGGTTCTCCCCGACCACCACGCACAGGAGGACGTGTGACCGCACTGCCACGCCGCAGCGTGCTGCTCGGCACCCTCGGGGCCGCGGTCGCCGGGCTGGTGCCGGCCACGCCCGGCGGTGAGCCCGCCGCCGTGCCCCGCTGGTTCGCCGGTGCCCTGCGCCAGGCGACGACGCCCGACCCGTTCACCCTCGGCGTCGCCTCGGGCGACCCGTCGCCCGACGGGATGGTCCTGTGGACCCGGCTCGCCCCCGAGCCCGACGCCGAGGACGGCCGCGGCGGGATGCCCGACCGGGCGGTCGAGGTCGAGTGGGAGGTCGCCGAGGACGAGCGCTTCGCCCGCGTCGTGTCGCGCGGCACGGAGACCGCCACCCGCGAACTCGCGCACAGCGTGCACGCCGAGCCCGCGGGACTCGCCCCGGGCCGCGAGTACTTCTACCGGTTCCGTACCGGTGGCCACCTCTCCCCCGTCGCGCGCACCCGGACCGCGCCCGCGGCGGGGGCGGCCGCCGCCTCGCTGACCATCGCGACGGCGTCGTGCGCGAAGTTCGGTGCGGGCCACTTCACCGCCTACCGCGGGATGGCCGCCGACGCCCCCGATCTCGTCCTGCACCTGGGCGACTACTTCTACGAGACCGACCGCGGGGAGGTCCGCGACCCGGGCCCGCCGGAGCCGAAGAACCTCGCCGGCTACCGGCGTACGCACGCCCACCAGCGCTCCGACGACGACCTGCGCGCCGCCCACGCCGTCGCCCCGTGGGTGGTGGTGTGGGACGACCACGAGGTCGTCAACGACTGGGACGGCGCGACGCCCGACCGGCGACGGGCCGCGGCCCAGGCGTACTACGAGCACATGCCGCTGCGCCGCGCCTCGGTGCCCGACGGCCCGGACATGCAGCTCTACCGGCGGCTGGAGTGGGGCTCGCTCGCCACCTTCCACGTCCTGGACACCCGCCAGTACCGGATGCGCGGCTCGATGCTCGGCGCCGACCAGGAACGCTGGCTGCTGCGCGGGCTGACCGACTCCGCCGCGGGCTGGGACGTGCTGGCCCAGCAGGTGTTCTTCGCCCCGCGCCGGGGCGGCAAGTCCGGCACTTGGGGGGAGTTCACCGGGTCCCGGGAGCGGGTCGTCCGCGGCTGGACCGAGGCGGGCGTGCGCAACGCCGTCGTCCTCACCGGCGACGAGCACGTCCACCACGCCAACGAGATCCCCGGTGCCGACGACCGGATCGCCGGCACCGAGCTCGTCACCACCTCGGTCACCTCCGGCGGCGACGGCGACGGCGACGCGAAGTCCGGTGGCAGCGGCAGCTCGGTGTGGTCGCTCGACCGGCGCGGCTACGTGCTGGCGACGTTCACCCCCGCGCAGATGCGCGCGGACTTCCGCACCGTGTCCCGGATCAGCGAGCCCGGTGCCACGGTGCGCACGGCGGCGTCGTTCGTGGTGCCGGACCGGGAGCCGGGCCTGAACAAGGTCTGACCCGGCCCCCGGCGCTCAGCCGGTCGCCACCCGGGGCTCGCGGACGTCGTCGCCGAGGGTGTCCAGCACCAGCGCGGCGATGCGCTCGCGGTGGGCCTCGGCGGACCCGAGCAGCGCCGCGTCGGCGACGGCGCGCTTGTAGTACAGGTGCGCGACGTGCTCCCAGGTGAAGCCGATCCCGCCGTGCAGCTGCACCGCGTCGGCGGCGACCCGGTAGGCCGTCTCCGAACAGGTGGCCTGCGCGATCGACACGGCGAGGTCGGCGTCGTCGACGCGCGGGTCGTCGACCGCCCAGGCCGCGTGCAGCGCCGCGGTCCGGGCCTGTTCGACGGCGACGAGCATGTCCGCGCACCGGTGCTTGACCGCCTGGAACGACCCGATGGGCCTGCCGAACTGCAGCCGCTCCTTCGCGTAGGCGACGGTCAGGTCGAGCAGCCGGCGGGCGATGCCGGCCTGTTCGGCGGCGAGCAGCGCCCCGGCGGTGCGGAAGGCGTGCCGCAGCGCGCCGTCGGCGTCCGCGCCGGTGGCGAGTACGGTTCCGGTCGCCCCGTCGAGGACGACCCGGGCGACCGGGCGGGTCACGTCGAACGAGCCGCACCGTTCCACCCGCACCCCGTCGGCGCCGGGGTCGACCACGGCCAGCACCGGGCCCTCGGGCCCCGCGGCCGCGACGACCAGCACGTCCGCGGCGCCCGCGTCCGGGACGTGCTCCACCGTGCCGGTGAGCCGGTCGCCGTCGGCGGTGACACCGGCCGCGGAGGCGCCGTCGTAGGGCGTGGTGAGCCGGGCGACCAGGGCCGCGGTGCGCGAGCCGTCGGCGGAGCGGATCGT
>NZ_JAMXSG010000031.1:0-31115 GCF_024124365.1 Pseudonocardia sp. McavD-2-B | reverse complement strand
GCGGCGACCGCCGCGTGCCGCCACATCGACGGCAGGTCCCGGGTCGTGACCACCGGGTCCGGTGGTAGCCCGTAGGCCTCCGGTTCGTCGAGCAGCAGGAAGAACGCGCCATCGCCGCCGACGCCGTCGTCGGGGTCGCGGCCGTAGAGCCGGGCGCCGTCCACACCCTGGGCCTGCAGCGTCGCCAGCCGCTCGTCGGCGCGGGCACGCAGTTCCTCCAGCGGGCCGAACTGGATGGACTCGGTCGGGCACGCCGTCGCGCAGGCCGGGGCGAGGCCGGCGCCGAGCCGGTCCTGGCACATCGTGCACTTGAACGCGCGGCCGTCGCCCTCGCGCTGGTCGATGACGCCGTACGGGCAGGCGGGGATGCAGTAGCCGCAGCCGTTGCAGATGTCCTCCTGCACGAGCACGGTGCCGTGCTCGGTGCGGATCAGCGAGCCGGTCGGGCAGACGTCGAGACACGCGGCGTGGGTGCAGTGCTTGCACACGTCCGAGGACATGAGCCACCGCACCTCGGTGGCGTCGGCGCGGTGCTCACCGGCGTCGACGGAGCCGGGCAGGTCCATCGCCGGCATGCCCAGGTCGGTCTGGGCGGAACGAGTCGCGGGGACGCGTTGCTCGACGAACGCGACGTGCCGGTAGCTCGACGCCCCGAGTCCGCCGGTGTTGTCGTAGCCCATCCCGGCCGACTCGAGGACGTCGCCCCCGGCGCCCTGCGGGGTGACCCCGTCGGCGGGCAGCGCGTTCCACTCCTTGCACGCGACCTCGCACGCCTTGCACCCGATGCAGACGCTGGTGTCGGTGAAGAAGCCGACCCGGTCGGGATGGTCCTCGGCGTAGCCGGCGTCGGCGGAGGGGTCCGCCAACGGGCCGTACCACGAGTTGCTCACTGGTCCTCCAACCCGGCGGCGCGCCGCCGGTCGGCGAGGTAGGCGACCAGGTCGGGCCCGCGCGGCCGTCGTCCGGGGCGGATGTCGCAGGTCGCGGCCTTGGTCTCCATGATGTGCACGTTCGGGTCGAGCGCGACCGAGAGGATCTCGTTGGCCGCGTCCCCGGTGGACAGTCCGTTCGGGCCCCAGTGCCAGGGCACGCCGATCTGGTGGATCACCGTCGTGCCACCGGAGCCGTCGCCGACCCGCAGCGGTTTCGCCCGCTCGGTGATCATCACCCGGCCCTCGACGGCCGACCGCGCGGTGACCACATGCGCCCAGTCGTTGTCCACCAGGCCACGCTCGGCGGCCAGCTCCGGGGACACCTCCAGGAACATCTGCGGGAACAGCTCGTTGAGGTGCGGCGTCCACCGGCTCATGCCGCCCGCGGTGTGGTGTTCGGTGACGCGGAACGTCGTGAACACGTACGGGAAGTGGTCCCCGGGCGGGTTGTAGGTGTTGTCCGGGCGCGGGAACTGCTGACGCGCCGGGTTGGCCCGGTGCCGGGGGTAGAGCACGTTGGGCACGGGGGACTCCTGCGGCTCGTAGTGCGCCGGCATCGGCCCGTCGAGCAGCCCGGCCGGGGCGTAGAGCCATGCCCGCCCATCGCCCTGCATCACGAACGGCTCGTTGCCGGCGATCGACTCGGCACCGCGTGAGTGCTCGGCAGGGACGTGGTCCGGCGGTGTGCTCACCGGGAAGTCCGGCACGTCCGGCCCGGTCCAGCGCTCCCCGTCCCACCACAGGAGCTTCTTGCGCTCGCTCCAGGGCTTCCCGTCCGGGTCCGCCGAGGCCCGGTTGTAGAGCACCCGGCGGTTCATCGGCCACGCCCAGCCCCACTCGGCGGCCACGAGGTCCTGCTCGCGTCCCGGCCTGCGGCGCGCAGCCCGGTTGACCTCCTCGGCGTAGACCCCCGTGTAGATCCAGCAGCCGCCCGCCGTCGACCCGTCGGCCTTCATGTCCAGGTAGGACGACAGAGCGCGGCCGTCGGCGTCGGTGCCGTTGATCTCCCGCAGCACCGCGTCGGCACTCGGCTCGGCGATCCCGGTCGGCCCGACCTCGACCGGGTAGTCCCAGGTCAGGTCCTGCAGCGGGCGGTCGCGCGGGTCCGTGGACCCGGCCAGACGCTCCTTGAGGCGCAGCCCCAGCTGGTGGTAGAACCACAGCTCGCTGCGGCAGTCCCCCGGCGGTTCGACCGCCTTGTGGTGCCACTGCAGCAGTCGCTGGGTGTTGGTGAAGGTGCCGTCCTTCTCGGTGTGGTTGGCCGCGGGGAGGAAGAACACCTCGGTACCGATGTCCTCGGTGCGCATCTCCCCGGTCTCGATCTCCGGGCCGTCCTTCCAGAACGTGGCGGTCTCGATCATGTTGAGGTCGCGCACCACCAGCCATTCCAGCTTCGCCAGCCCGAGGCGCTGCTGCTTGGCGTTCGCGGTGCCCACGGCGGGGTTCTCCCCCATCACGAAGTAGCCCGGCACCTCGCCGCGGGCCTGCGCCATCACCGTCCGGAACGACGAGTGATCGCCGGTGAGGCGTGGGAGGTGGTCGAAGCAGAAGCCGTTGTCGGCCGTGGCGGCGTCGCCGAACCAGGCCTTCAGCAGGCTCACCAGGTACGTGTCCATGTGGCCCCAGTAGCCCTTGTCGCCCGAGTTCGACTCGATGAACGTCGCGAGGTCCTGCTCGCGGTGGGCGTGCGGCATCGGGATGTAGCCCGGCAGCATGTCGTACAGCGTCGGGATGTCGGTGGACCCCTGGATGGAGGCGTGGCCGCGCAACGCGAGGATCCCGCCGCCCGGCCGCCCGATGTTACCGAGCAGCGACTGCAGGATGGAGGCGGCCCGGATGTACTGCACGCCCACCGTGTGGTGGGTCCAGCCGACGGCGTAGGCGAACGCCGAGGTCCGCTCCCGCCCGGAGTTGCGGGTGAGCGCGTCGGCGACCGCCCGGAAGTTCTCCGGGGAGATCCCGCAGACCTGCTCGACCATCTCCGGGGTGTAGCGGGCGTAGTGGCGGCGCAGCACCTGGAACACGCAGCGCGGGTGCTGCAGCGTGTCGTCACGGGTCGGGGTCGCGGAGAACGGGGCGCCGCCGGACCCGGAGATCTCGGCGTGCTCGTGCTCCTGCACCATCGCCCGCTCGTCGCGCAGCCCGGCACTGGCCTCGACATCGGCGTCCTCGTACTGCCAGGAGTGCACGTCGTAGGTGCCGGTCGCCGGGTCGAACCCGGAGAACACTCCGTCGAGGTCCTCGGTGTCGCGGAACTCCTCGGACACGAGCATCGGTGCGTTGGTGTAGGCCTTCACGTACTCCTCGAAGTACGCCCCGGTCTCCAGGACGTGCCGGATCAGCCCGCCGAGGAACGCGATGTCGGTGCCGGCGCGCAACGGCACGTGCACATCCGCCACGGCCGAGGTGCGGGTGAACCGCGGATCGACGTGGATCACGGTCGCGCCGCGTCGCTTCGCCTCCATGACCCACTGGAAGCCCACCGGGTGGGCCTCGGCCATGTTCGAGCCCTGGATGACGATGCAGTCGGAGTTGACCAGGTCCTGCTGGTAGTTGGTGGCCCCACCACGGCCGAACGAGGTTCCCAGACCGGGAACCGTGGAGGAGTGTCAAATACGGGCCTGGTTCTCCACCTGGACCGCGCCGAGGGCGGTGTAGAGCTTCTTCATGAGGTAGTTCTCCTCGTTGTCGAGGGTCGCTCCTCCCAGACTCGCGATGCCCATGGTGCGGTGCAGGTGCCGGCCCTCCTCGTCGACGTCCTGCCACGTCCGCTCACGGGTCTCCACGACCCGATCGACGATCATGTCCAGCGCTGTGTCGAGGTCGAGGTCCTCCCACTCGGTGCCGTGCGGGCGCCGATAGCGCACCGTGGTGATCCGCTGCGGGGAGGTGACGAGCGACAGCGTCGAGGAGCCCTTGGGACAGAGCCGTCCACGGCTGATCGGTGAGTCCGGGTCACCCTCGACGTGGGTGACCCGCCCGCCGCGGGTGAAGACGTTCTGCCCGCACCCGACCGCGCAGAACGGGCAGATCGACTTGGTGACGCCGTCGGCCTCGACGGTCCGGGCGACCGTGCGGGCGGTGCCCGCCGATCGGGACGCCACGCCCCGGCCGAGCGGGTCGGTGCCGGTCAGCTGCCGGGCGACCGGCCAGGACTCGATCCACTCACGCATTCCCACACCCGCCCGTGTGCCCGGTCACCACCGCCCCAAACCCCCGCCGGTCCGACGGGTGGGTCCCCGGGTGCCCCGGGCGGACGTCCGCTCCGGCCGCCGGGTGATCGACGTCGAGGGAGGCGCTGGTCGACACCAGCTGGGCGTCGGTCGTCCCGTGCCGCCCGGTGCCCGCGGACACGACCCCGTGCCGGGTTTCGCGCGGTCGGCCCCGGGGAGGCGCCACCCCATGACAGGACCGGCTCATGACGACGGCCCGGACGGGGAGACGGCGGGTCGCGAGTGGCTGGTGGTGGGGCTGCTCGCCGACCCCGACCTCGCCGAGGACGTCGCTCGCGACATCGCACCGCGGCTGCAGGACGAGCTGCCCGGCGAGGTGGCGGGGCGGGCGGTCGGCTGGACCGTCGTCACCGGCCGGGACGCGTTCGAGTCACTCGGCAGCCCGGACACCGACCTGATCGACAAGGCCCGCGAGCGGGTCGCCGACACCGGCTGGGACCTCGCCGTCTGCCTCACCGACGTGCCGCTGCGTTCCGGCGGGCGGACGGTCGTGGCCGATGTCGCCGACGACTGCGTGGCCGTCGTGTCGCTGCCCGCACTCGGCTCACTGCGGCTGCGCGACCGGGCCCGGCGCGCCGTCGGCGACGCGGTGACGACGATGGCCGCCCAACATCTCGACCCCGGGTCCGGCTCCACCGGCACCGTGCCCGCCCGCCGGGGCGGCGCGCTGCGCCTGCTGACCGGGATGGTGCACGTGAACCGGCCGTGGGCGCTGACGGTGGGCCTGACCCGCTCGCTGGCCGGCGGGCTGGCGGGCGCCGCGTTCGGTGTGCTCTACCCGAGTATCTGGACGCTCGCGGCCTCGATGCCCGGCTGGCGGCTCGCGGTGGCCCTGGCCGGCGCAGTAATGGTGCACGGGGGCTGACTGGTCGTCGGGCACGGCCTGTGGGAGCGCCGCGGCGACCCGCGCCGGCGCGACCGGCCCAGCACCGGGCTGCGGAACTCGGCGACCGTGGTCACCGTGGTGCTCGGCGTCGCCGCCTACACCGCCGTCCTGTTCGCGCTCGCGCTGGCCGCGCTCCTGGTGATCGTGACCCCCGACTACCTCGGACAGGAGATCGGGCACCGGGCCGGGTTCGGCGACTACCTGGCCACCGCGCTGATGGCGACCGTCGTCGGCACCGTGGCCGGCGCGATCGGGTCCGGGCTCGAGGACGGCGCCGCAGTGCGACGGGCCGCGTACCGGACGCGCACCGCCGAACGGATCCGGGACGGATGACGGTCATCGGAATCATCCTGTCGCTCCCGGGTAGAAGGCCCCGCCGCAGGAACCGGCGGCGACCCGAGTGGCCAGGAGATCGACACGTGTTCCGACACACCGAGCTGCTGCAGTGCGAGGCGAAGCCGGACGGTCCGGACCCCACCCGTCGTCGTGTCGGCGCGCCCCACCGCGTTCCGGCGCCACGCATGCGTCCGGGCGTGCCGGGTAGGCGGAGGGCCCCGACCGGAGGTCCGTGTGCTCACCGCTCTCGTCGCCGCAGGTCTGGAGAAGGCCGGCGAGCTGACGATGCCCGCCGCCGAACCGGCTGCGTGGCCCGACCTGCACGTCCACCGCGATCCGGTCCTGCTGTTCGGCGGTTTCGGCACCACAGCCCCGTTCCTGCGCCCGCTCGCGGGCTGGCTGCGCGCCCGCGGCCATCCCGTGGTCGCGGCCGCCGTCGGTGCCGGGTTGGGGTGCGGGCGCGCCACCACCGACCGGCTGGAGCTACAGCTCGCCGAACTCGCCGACGCGACCGGGCGACCGGTGCGCCTGGTCGGACACAGCCGCGGCGGGCAGTTCGCCCGCGCCCTCGCCCACCGCCGTCCGGAACTCGTGTCCGGCCTGATCACGGTCGGAACGCCGTTCCGCCTCGTCGGGCTGCACGCGCCGATGCTCGTCACCGTCGCCGCGCTGACCAGCGTCGGGACCGCCGGCCTCACGGGGGTCGCCCGAACCGCATGCCTCGTGGGACGGTGCTGCCGCGGGTTCCGCGACGCCCAACGCGCACCGGTACCCGCGATGGTGCCGTTCACCTGCATCTACAGCCGTGGTGACCGGGTCGCCCCGCCGCGCGTATGCACCGATCCGCAGGCGGTGAACATGGACGTTCCCGGTGGACACACCGGGCTCCTGATCGGGGCCCACGCCCGGGAGGCGATCGCCGAGGCCCTCGACCGCGACACCGCACACGACGACTCCGGGACCACCCGGCACACGGAGAGGTGCCCGCTATGACCGTGCCCCCCGATACCGAGGCTGTCCTCGCCGAGCTGCGCGATGCAGCGGCCGGGTTGGTGTCCGCCCGCCACATCACCGACCTCGACGACGCGCTGCGCGGCATCGTCACCGCCGCGGTCGCGACCGTGCCCGGCGCCGAGGGCGGCGGCATCTCCCGCACCCACGGGCGGCGGGTCACGTCGCACCATCCCAGCACTCCCCGAATCGCTCGGCTCGACACCACGCAGAGCCGGCTCGGCGAGGGACCCTGCGTGGACGCCGCCGACCGTCCCCCTGCCTCCGGCGTGGTGCACGCCGACGACCTCGCGGGCCCCGACGCGGCGCGCTGGCCGCGGTTCGCACCGCGAGCCACGCGGCTGGGCTACCGCTCGATCGTGTCGACCGGACTGGCTCACCGGACCGGCCCACACACAGCGCTCAACCTCTACGCCCAGAACCCGCATGCTTTCGGCGACACCGCCCACGCCGTCGCCGGGCTCTTCGCGGTGCAGGCCGCGATGCTCCTGCACGGCGCCGAGCACACCGCCCACCTGCAGCGGGCGCTGGAGAGCCGCGACATCATCGGCCGGGCGAAGGGCGTGCTCATCGAGCGCTTCGGGCTCGACGACGACGCCGCGTTCCGCCGCCTGGTCACCAGCTCGCAGGAGACCAACATGAAGCTGGCCGACGTGGCGCGGTGGGTCGTCGAGGACGCCGTGGCCCGGCGTCAGGAGCGGGGCAGTTCGTCGGCGTAGGGCACCGGATGGTCCGCACCCTGTTCGAGGAACGTCTCGTTCAGGACCTGGGCGATCACGTCGTGCTCCAGCGCGGACATCGGGTGCTCCCCGCGCAGCAGCGCGGACAGACCGTCCGGCCCTCGGGTGCCGCCGAGGGCCAGGTAGTTCGACCACAGGGTGCCGTCGTCGAGGCCAGACAGTTCCAGGCCGAGCAGCAGCGCGCGTAGCGACTCGTCGTGCCGCGCGGGGTCCAGGATGCGTCGCGGGTTCACCCGCCACTGCTACCCGCTCGCGAGCGGTCCTGCACGGATGGGGCGGCGGGGCGATTCCGGACGATTCGCCCGGCCGGGGCCGGGTACCTCCGCACGGAGACGGAGAAAGGGGTGCCATGACGTCGATCGGACAGGCGGTGGACGGCTTCCGCGGGCTGCCCGACGTCGCGGGGCGGTCCGCGTCGACCCGGCGTGAGCTTCGGGAGGCGTTGCGGACCGTCGACCTGCTCGACGACACCCACACCTGGAGCGTGCACGACGACGTCGACGGTGACGGGGTCCTCGTCGACGCCGACGGCCGGGAGGTCCGGACGTGGTGTGAGGAGTACCCCTACACCGAGCGGATGCCGCGCGAGGAGTACGAGCGCACCAAACGCGCCCTGCAGATCGAGCTGCTGAAGCTCCAGTCATGGGTGAAGGACTCCGGCGCCCGGGTCGTCGTGCTGTTCGAGGGCCGCGACGCCGCCGGCAAGGGCGGCACCATCCAGCGCTTCACCGAGCACCTCGACCCGCGCGGCGCCCGGGTCGTCGCCCTCGACAAGCCGACGCCCACCGAGCAGGGGCAGTGGTACTTCCAACGGTACCTGGAGCAGTTGCCCACAGCCGGGGAGATCGTGCTGTTCGACCGGTCCTGGTACAACCGGGCCGTCGTCGAGCGGGTCATGGGTTTCTGCACCGACGACGAGTACGAGCGCTTCGTACGCGAGGTCCCCGGCCTGGAGCGCTCGCTGGTCGAGGACGGCATCCATCTCCTGAAGCTGTGGTTCTCCGTGTCGCGCGCCGAGCAGCGCACCCGGTTCGTGATCCGGGTGCTGGACCCGTTGCGCCAGTGGAAGCTCAGCCCGGTCGACCTCGCCGGAATGGCGCGGTGGGAGGACTACACCGCGGCCAAGGAGGCGATGTTCGAGCGCACCCACACCGAGCACGCGCCGTGGACGATCGTCGACTCCGACGACAAGCGCCGCGGGCGGATCGAGGCGATGCGCTGCCTGCTCTCCGGGCTCGACTACCCGGCGAAGGACGTCGCCGTCGTCGCCACACCGGACCCGCTGGTCGTCGGACACCCGGCGACCGGGATCCGCCCCTGACCCCGGTGCGCGGCGGTCACCCCGCGGCGCGGCGCGGCGCGCGCTCTCAGGACGGCCCGAGCACGTCGTCGCGACGCAGCACGGCGTCCGCCAGTCGGCGACAGCCTCGCCACGGCGGTCCGCCGCCTCGCGCAGCAGCACGTGCGCCCGCTCCGGGGAGGTCGTGCTGCTGGGCCGACCACCCCACGGCCTGCTCGATGCGGGCGCGGCGGTCCACCGCCCGCTGCGGCTGCTCGGCCGGCATGCCGCCCTCGTCGGGCACGCACTGCTGCATGTCCTGCTCCTTCCACGCCCCACGCTGCGGCCGGCAGGTGCGCCGCCGACCCACGGTGGCACACCGGGGCGATCGCCCGCGGTCGTCGGTCGGTCCCTGCGTCCGGCGGTTCCAGCCGGGCAGGGAGCCTGCGGTCGGCGAGGGCCCGGGCGCGCATCAGCAGCAGGGCCTCCTCCGGTGGGAGGTCCAGGGCGTAGGCGGACACGCCGTGCTCGCGGGCGGCAGCGACGAACGCGGGCCACCGCGGGTCGAGGCCCAGGTCGGGAACCAGGACCGGACGGCCGCTACGCAGCGCGTCGACGCAGGGACCCTTCCCCGTGGTCAGCTGCACGTCCTCGGGCCGGCGCCGTTCGAGGGCGCGGCGGCGAGCACCTCGGCGCGCAGGGATCGGTAGCGCTCCGGGTTCACCGGCCGGCTCCTGAGGCGGACACCGCCACGCGCCGTCGTTGCCCATACCGCCGGCTCAGCACGCCTGATTCCCGTCGTCGTTCCACGCTCGTTCCCGGGGCGGCTGCGTTACTGAACCGGTGACGACGAGAGTCCCGTCCGCGCGACGGGCGGGGCGCGTGTCCGGCGCGGTGCGGCCGGGCCTACGGCGGCGGGTACCGGGTAGGCGCTTGTCATGACCGATCCGCTGCGGCACGACCAGGACTCCGACCAGGACTCCGAGGCCACCATGACCGCTCCACCCGGGCTGCGTCCCGACGGCGGTGCCTCCTCGGACGCCTGCGACGCAGACGTCGGCACGTCCGGCGAGGACGCAGCGGCCTCTCGCGGCGTCGCCCCGCTCGACCTCGCCGACGACGACCTGCGCCGCGAGATGACCCACCTGCACACGACCCGCCACGACACCGTCCTCGGTGGGACCGAGGACGCGTTGCAGGTCCACACCACCCGGATGCTCGCGCTGGAAGCGGAATTCCTGCGCCGCCTCCCGGATGAGGCCGCCCCGGATCCGCGCCGCACGCGCGCCGGGAGCCGCTGAGCACCGGACGCGGGCCGCGGGGGCCACCCCTCGCGGCCCGCGCCACTCCAGCCAGACCTCGGTGTCGTCGGGCGGGTCGAAGTTCAGCTCGGGATGGTCGTGGTCGTCCACCATCGGGACATGGAGTGGCCGTGCGGGTCACGCCGAGCGGGCCGGCTGCGGCTCGGGTCTCGGCCGACCGCTCCCGGCGGAGGCGAGGAACGGGCGCAGCGCCGCGGCCATCTCGGCGCCGTGCGTCAGCGGCGCCATGTGCGCCGCCGACGCGACGTCGGCGACCTCGGCCGCCGCGGCGGAGGCGGCGAGCCGGACGAGCCAGTCGGCCGAGCAGATCCCGTCGCGAACGCCGCGCAGCAGCAGTACCGGCCCACCGAACCCGCCGACCGCATCGGACAACGGGTGGCGCCGCGTGGCCTCCAGCGCGCGAACGAAGCTGACCATGCCGCTGTAGGTGTAGTCGCGCACCAGCTGCGGCACCTGCCCCGGGCGCTCGGCCACCACGTTGCGCAGCCACCCCCGCACCAACGCAGCCCAGCTCCCGGCACGCGGGTCCGCGGTCGGGCCCACCAACACCAGGGCAGGCACCCGACCCGGGGCGGAACGAGCCACCTCGGCGACGACCTGACAGCTCGCCGAGTGGCCGAGCAGCACGGCGGATCCGATCCCGAGGTCGTCCATCCGCCGCAGCAGCCGCCGCGCCGACGACCGCGGGTCCAGCGGCGCCCGCGGCGAGGCGGGCACCCCGTAGGCGGGCAGCGCCAGCGCCGTCGCCGGGAACGGCAGACCCAGGCACGACAGCGTCGGCTCCCACCCGCGGACCGACAGGCCGAGCCCCGGAACGGCCACGGCCCCGACCTGGCCGAACCGGGCGCCGTCGGGTAGCGGCAGCACCTCCGGCGGACAGATCCGCGCCGGCAGCCTCATCGGTCCCCTCCCCCGACTCCGCGGTTCTGCCGGGGACCGACCGTGGCCCACACCGTCTGGTCCCGCAACCGGCGCACGACACCCCAGCTGGCCACCGAGTCGACGATGGCCGGCCCGCGTCCGCCGAATCCACCCAGCCGCGACCGGCCGACCGTCGGTGATGCCTGCGGAAGCCCGTCATCGACCTCCACGCGCACCTGGACAGGTCGGCGATGCACGTAGATGCGGACGATGTCCACCCCACCCCCGTGATCATGAGCGTTGGCGATGAGTGCGGTGACGACCAGTTCGGCGTCGATAGCCAGGCGCCGATCGACACCACGCAGCTGATCGCGGAGCCAGCCCGGGACAACCGTCACCCGCGACGGGGTGCACCCGTCCAGGGCTGACCGAGGCCGACGCGGCGCTCCACCCCGCCAAGCGCTCGGGCCGCAACCGGGTGGAGTGCGCCTGACCCGGCGTCGGCGGACATCCGCCGGGAACGTCACCTCCGCCCGGTGACGGAGGTGATGGCGACCTCGACGGTCGGGTACCAGGTGAGCGCAGCCAACCTCCGCTGCGCGGCGGGCGACAGGAAACGCAGGTCGAAGGTCCCGGCCACGGCGAAGCCGATCCGACGACGGGTACAGGCATGAAGCGCGTGCGCGAGCGCCTCGGGGCCGCCTCGGCTGATCGTGTCCGACGCCGACACGTCGATGACGACGACGTCGAGCCGTCGGTGACCGGTCCGGGCCATCTCGATCTCCGCATCGAGGAGGCGCAACAACCGGCCACCGGAGGCCGAGTCGAGATGGCCCCGTGTCCGGATGACCGTCGTGCCGTCATGAGGGTGGGTCACGAACGGTCGCTCCGCGCCCGGTCGGGGCGGTGAGGTACGACCGCCGTGGGTCACAGATCCGAGATTCTCGATGGTCGGCTCCCAGCACAGGTCCGTCGCGCGCGGAGCGCTCCGGGCGGAACGGCGAGCTTGTACTCGACCCGGTGCCGTGCAGCTACCCGAATCGTCGCGGCCCACACCTCACGGCACGAGCCCAGGACCATCCGGGTTCCGCCCGGCCGCAACCCGGTACGTCTGGATCGCGCCCACCGCGACCTGATCGCCGCAGACCGGCGCACCGCGACCGTCGCCGAGATCGCCACGAGGTGGGTTCCGGTGACCCGTCGCGGTTCGCGGCCTACTACCGCGCCGCACACGTGGTGCCACCGAGCCGCACCCTGCGCGAACGTAGCCGAGGCCCGGAACCCGATCCTCCATGTCCGTCCCCGTGCGACTTCTCGCCCGCCGCGCCGCCTCGGCAGCGGCCACCACCGGAACAGTGACCACGGACCCCACCGTCGTCACCTCCGACAACAAGGCCGACCAGCGGCCGGCCGAGCCCGGCGGCGACCGCGACGGTATCCCGTTGCCATGGAGCCGGGAAGGCGCTGGGGCCGCCCCGCTGCACCGCCGGTTCCTGCCGCGCCCCGGCACCTCGACCGGCGCCCGGTGACCGGATGCACCGCCGTTCTCGGCGATACTCCCCGCTGTCGCGGGTACAGGACGACGATGTGGACCAGGAGCTGGAAGCCCACGGGGGGCGAGCCCGTCAGTACGCCGCCCGGTCGGTCCGACGCCCCCGCCTGCGGTGCCCGGGCGGCACGAGACCGCCTCTCGCGTCGGTACAACGCCGGCCTGCATCGGAGCGCGACCCGGGATCACGACATGGACCGTCCTCCGGCTGTGGTGCGACGGTCCGGTCCGCCGCGTTCGGGATGTCTGCCGGAACCGACCTCGGCCGCAGGGACCCGGCGGTAGGCGACGATGGAAGACAAGCCGAATCCCGGCCGCAGGACGTACTGGGGCGCGCGATATACCCGCAGCTGGTTCACGATGCTCGTCGGGGCACCCCTGGCGGTCGGCGTCTACCTGTCGATCCTGCAGAACACGTCGGCATGGCTGGTGCTCGCGCCGATCACCGTGGTGATCATCGCAGCGCTGTGGCTGGTGCCGGTGGCGGTCGTCTCCGACAGGGGCATCCGGTTCGTACTGTCGGGCACGGCCCTGCCCTGGTGCCGGGTGGCAGCGGTACTCGACCCACGTCCCGGGGACGAGGTGGTGCGGCTCGAGCTGATCGACGGGCGCGTCGTCAGGGTGCCTGGCGTGCCGCCGAGCGCAGCACCCTACCTCCGGACGCTGCGCTCCGGTGGGTCCTGAGCGCACGCGCCGCCACCCGCCGTCCGCTCCGCGTCGCGGTGCGGACTCGTACCGCCTGCAGCTCCGGAACACGCAGGGCTGCTGACGCGCCCTGCGCACGTGGTCAGGCAGTCGCCGGGCGTGGAGCAGCCCGCCCGGCGCCGTAGGTGAGGCGGCGCAGCAGGGCCTCGGCCGGCCCCCGCCGGCCCGCGCGATCCAGAGCAGCGGCGACGACCACGGTGGCCATCCAGGTGGCGACGGCGACCGCGGCAGCCGCGGCGGCGCCGAGCCGGCCGCCGAGGTCGAGCAACGCCGGCTCGGTGGCGACGAACCAGACCGGCGACTGCGCGATGTAGAACGTCATCGACCGGCGACCGCAGGCGACCAACGCGTTCGTGACCGGTCCGCGCCGCCGGCCGAGGCGGTCCGCCACGAGCGCGATCGCGGCCGTGAAGGCCAGCCCCCCGGCGATACCGGTCGCCGCGAACGTCGCCTCGGTCAGCACACCGGCCACGACCGAGTCCGGGGCCCACACACCCACCGCCTGCAGCGCGACCGGCTGCGCGCCCAGCACCGCCACCGGGAAACCGACCAGCACGACCCGGGTCAGGAGACGCCGGTAGCGGTCGGGTTGCTCGAGCAGCCGCATCCGGCCGGCCCAGACCCCGATCAGTACCGCGGGCGCGACGCTCACCCCGGCGAGGGGCAGCACCACGAGGGCAGACGCGCGCAGCACCGCGCTGTCGAGCAGGGTCGCCCCGACGGCCAGCGGAGCGTCCGCGGCGAACTGTTGCAGGGCAGTAGCAGACGCGACCCCGAACACGAGCGTGACCACGAACACCGTCCACAGCCGACGGCCCGACCAGGTCACCACACCGGCGAACAGCAGGGCGAACACGCCGTAGGAACCGATGATGTCACCGCTGTAGAGCAGGACGACGTGGGCGATGCCGAACACGACCAGCCAGGCACCGCGCCGGCGGATCAGCCGCCGTGCGTTCGCGGGGTCCCCGCCCGGGCCGGTCTGGCGCCGGGTCATCTGTACGAGGCCGTAGCCGAACAGGAGCCCGAACAGGGGCGCGGCCCGCCCGTCGACGACGGAGGTCAGGAGCCACTGCACGGCGACGTCCACCGGGCCGCCACCGGCAGGCCTGGCGAGCAGGTTCCCGCCCGCGTGCAGCATCCGGGAGTGGGCGAGGGCGATGAGCAGCAGCATCACCCCCCGCGCCAGATCCGGCGCCAGGAGGCGCTCCGAATCCGGTGTCGGGGAGACCCCACCGACCGCGGTCCGACGGGTTCGCGACATGGGACGCACGGTATTGATCTCATCCGATTCTGCGCATCGTTCCGGCGGAGGACCACGCCCCTACGAAGGGAGGAACATCGTTCGCTCCTCGACCCACCTGTCATCGGCACACCGGGCCGGGTCCCGGTGCCGCGGTCCGTTCGAGCGTCGGGACGAAGGTCGGGGTGGTGGCCGGCCATGCCGGGGAGGCACGGGCCCGTTCGGGTCGCCGGTGCGGGCGAAGGCGGCCCAGTAGGCGATCATCTGCACGTCCAGCTGTTGCCGGCCGGTGCCGGTGTGGACGGTTGGCCGGGGAAGGCAAGGGTGCATACGACGTCGGAGCCGTGGGCCGCGGTCGGGCGGGACACCGTCTCACCGCTCAAAGGTGGGTGCTGGGGATCGGAGAACAGGTAGGTCGAGACAGGTGCGGTACGGGCGTAGTCACGCTCCAGGCCGCCGTGGTCGACCAGGCCACGGAGTAGGAACACACCGGATCTCAGCCGACCCGCTCGCGGGTGTGAACTCGTGTCCAATCCGATGGCGTAGCGGGTGCTGCCGGCCAGCCCGAGCGCAGCGCTGAGAGAGACCCAGTTCGGATCGCGCACGGCCCCTCCATCTCGCGTCCCTCCTGCGGTACCGCGTCAGCGTTCGACTGAGCGCCACGGCGGACCTCCGGGCAGAGAGCCCTCGCCCACGCGAGCCGTCGAGCACAGCCCGACACGGCATGCACCATGCCCGCCGAGGTCCGGTGGGCACCACCTCGAGGGGGTGTCCACGCCGTCCTGGCCGACTTCACCCTGCCGCCGCCCGGGCTGAACGGACCTACCCGAGCGGAGGCTCCACACCGGTCGTCTGCTCGATGGCCTCCACGAAGCGGCCACGCAGTTCAGATGACGTAGGCCTCGTGTGTCTCGGGCGCGAAGAGCTCAGCGGGGGCGAGCTGGCGGTCGGTCAGGCCCTGCTCGTATGCATAGCGAAGGAAAACGTCCAGCGTCCGGCGGTTCGCATCGAGGCCGTAGGGCCAGAAGTCCCGGCCCAGCAGCGTTCGGGTCCGCTCGACCTCGTCGTAGAGCCAGGGGACGGCGTAGGGGTTCGCCGCCGTTTCCGCCATGCGCTCCATCGAGAGCGACTTGGCCTGCTCGAACGCACTGAGCAGGGAACCGGCCAGCCAGGGCCGCGCCTCGTAGACGTCCCGCCGCAGGACCACGGTGTGCATGATCGGGAAGATCCCGGTGTCCCGGGCGTACTGCTCCTCGACCGCGCGGGGGTCGGCGAACAGGCGTCGCACCTCGGGCCGGCCCTCGAGCACCGGGCGTGGCGTGCGGGGTGCGTAGAGCGCGTCGATCTCACCGGTGACGAGCATGTCCACCAGCGTCCGGTCCGGAGCGATGGGTGCCACGTCGATCTCCGGCGGCAGGTCCAGGGCCTGCTTCTCGACCCGGCCCGGCGAGTGCATGCCACCGGTCCGGTACCGCACCGACGCCACCGGGACATCGTGCCGGTCGGCCAGGATCCCGCGGATCCACACCACGGCCGTCAGCTGGTACTCGGGCACGCCGACCGTGCGGCCGACCAGGTCCGACGGGTTCTCGATCCCACTGTCGCCGTTCACGTAGATGCCGTGGTGCCGAAACGATCGCGAGGGGAACGCCGGGATCGCGATCAGACCGCCGGCGTCCGGTGCGGCCGCGACTGCGGTCGCATAGGACCCCAGTGACATCTCTGCTGCGTCGAACTCCCGGTGCCGGAGCATCCTGAAGAAGGTCTCCTCGACCGGGAGGCTCAGATAGGTGAGGTCGACGCCGTCGGGCCGGACGGTGCCGTCGGCCAGCGCGCGGGTCCGGTCGTAGTCCCAGCAGGCCAGGGTGAGCGGGACGCGGCTCATCGGGGACCTCCGGGTCCGGGGCGCCCCGCGGCGCGTCGCCCGCTCGTCTCGCAGGTCATGTCTTCCTCGCAGATCATGTGCAGCTCCTTCGGGGGGGGCGGATCCGGGTCGGGCTCGTCGCCGTCGTTCGTGCGACTGCCGGAGTCGGTGAGCACCGCCGGGAGGGCGGGTCAACGACCGCACCGACGGAGCATCGCGTTGACCAGCGGAATGCCGACGTACACCGCCAGCGGGACGAGCACCATGCTGGTGACCAGGGACTGGGCGAGCACCGGCAACGTCGTCACGACCGGGCCGGCGGTGGCGGTGAACAGCAAAGAGAACGGGAACAAGCCGGCCCAGACCACCACGGCCGTCCGCCACCGGGGCGGCGCACCGGAAGGCTGCGCCCGGCCGACGGTGACCGGGGCCGGTGCCCCGTCGGTGAGCAGGTCGGCGGCAGCCAGGCACCGGGCCCGCGAGGCGCTCGCCTCCCAGACGGCGAGCGTGGCCGCGCTGTCGAAGACCAACGCGACCGTGACGGCACCGTCGTCGTGGCGCTCGACCTGCGAGTCCAGGTGGCCGAGGACGCGGGAAGCCTCGGCGCCGAGCTCCGCCGCCCAGGCGTGGAGCTGCTCGTGACGCCCGGGCAGAGGCCGGCGGGTGGCCGACACCGTCACCGGGAGCCGCAGCGTCTCCGACACGGCGGACTCAGCGGGCTGCCGGGGGCAGCAGCCCGGGCGGCAGCCCGTACATCTGGTCCTGGACGACGTCCACGATCGCCGGTCCGTCCTGGGCCAGGGCCTTCTCCAGCGCCGGGCCGAGCTCGTCGTCGGCCGTCACCCGTACGCCGTAACCGCCCAGGGACCGGGCGAATTCGGCCAGGTCGGGATTGCCGTAGAAGACCCCGAGATAGCGCCCGGCATGCGCCGCCCGCTGCCGGTCGCGGGTGTTGCCGTAGGCGCTGTTGTTCATCACGACGTTGACGACCGGGATCGACTCCCGGACACAGGTCTCGAAGTCCTGGGCGACCATCCAGAAGCTGCCGTCCCCGCTGACCGCGACCACGCGCTGGCCGGGGCGGGCCAGCGCCAGCCCCATCGCGGCGGGAAGGCCCCACGCCATCGCCCCGCCCGCAGAGCCGAAGAACGACCCGGGGCGGTGCAGGCGCAGGTAGCGGTGGCTCCACGGGCCGAAGCTGGGCGCGTCCTGCACGAGCAGGACGCCGTCGGTGTCGGCGATCCCTTGCAGGGCGGACACCGCGGCCACACTGCTCACGCCCCCGGCGGGATCGTCGTCGGCCAGCGCGGGCGAGGAGAGGGAGGACGCCCGTTCGTACGACTCCCGCAGAGCACTGCGGCGATCGGCGCGGCGCGCGGCCAGGTCCGGTGCAGTCCCGTCCACAGCCTCGGTCAGCGCCCGGGCGGCGAGCGCGGCGTCGGCCACGATGCCCACCTCCGGCAGGTACACCCGCCCGAGCTCCTCCGGGTCGACGTCGACGTGGACCAGCCGGGTGTCCGACGACACCAGGGTCCACCGCTTGGTCGTGAACTCGGAGAACCGGCAGCCCAGCGCGACCAGTACGTCGGCGTCGCGGACCACGTCCTCGGTCACCGAGTGCGCGCCGTAGCCCAGCGCACCGAGGAACGCGGGATGGTCGTGCGGGACGGAGCCCTGCCGCAGCCATGTCGTGAGCAGCGGAGCTCCGAGCCGGTCGGCGAGCTCGAGCACGGCGGCCGGGTCCCCGCCACCACCACCGCCGACCAGCACCACGGGGCGCTCCGCGTCGCGCAGGAGCGCGACCGCGTCCCGCACCGCCGCGGGAGCCGGGCCCGGCGGGTGGTTCCGTGAGTGCACGGCCGGGCGGACTGCGTCGTCCACGACGTCCTGCAACACGTCCAGCGGCAGCGACACCACGACAGGTCCCGGGCGGCCACCGACGGCCGTGCGGACGGCACGTTGCAGCAGCTCCGGTACCCGTTCCGCCTGATGGATCTCGACGGCCCACTTGCTCATCGGCCGGAACGTGGCGACGACGTCGGACTCCTCGAACGCGCGGCGCTCCACGACCCCGGCAGACACCTGCCCGACCAGCAGCACCAGCGGCACCGACTCGTCGTAGGCGTTCTGCACGGCGATCGCGGCGTTGGCCGCTCCAGGGCCACGGGAGACGAGACAGACCCCGACCCCCGCACCGGACCGGGACACACCATCGGCCAGGAAACCCGCCACCTGCTCGTGACGGGTCGAGACGAACCGGACGGCCTGCTGGCGGGCCAGACTGTCGATCAGGTCCATGACCGTCGTCCCCGGCACCCCGGCGACCAGGTCGACCCCCTCTGCAGCCAGGCACTCGACGACGAGGTCCGCCCCCGTCCGAGCCGTGGCCCCGTCCTCGATCTCCATGGATCCCCCTGTCGCCGGGCTTCCCGTGTGTATTGACACAGTCGTGAGTTTGGCAGAAAGTCCTTCTGCATCACAGAGGAAGTTTCCTTCCTGCGGCGAACAACCTCGAAGGGCGGGACCGTGCCGTCCCGGTCGCCGCGCGACCCACCGTCGGCGGGAGAGCCGTGTCCATCCACGTCATCGGCGTCGTGGCCCTCGTACTCGTGTTCATCGTGGGCACAGTCCGACCGGTCAACATCGGCGCACTCGCACTGATCGCGACATTCCTCGTCGGCACCCTCGTCGTCGGCGAGAGCCCCGACGAGGCGATCGCGGGATTCCCCCCCGATCTGTTCGTCCTGCTGGTCGGGGTGACCTACCTGTTCGGCCTGGCCGCGGTGAACGGGACCCTGGAGTGGCTGGTCGATCGAGCCATCGGGCTGGTGGGCGACCGCCCCGTCCTGGTCCCGTGGCTGATCTTCGCCTTCTCCGCGATCCCGACCACGGCAGGCGCACTCGGCCCGGCAGGCGTCGCCATGCTGGCCCCGCTGTGCATGCGCCTGGGTGAGCGCTACGGGATCGACCGCCGGATGGCGGCGTTGATGGTCATGCACGGCTCGTGCCTCGGGAACTTCTCGCCGCTCAACGGCCTTGCGGTCATCGTCCGCCAGACCGCCGAGAACAACGGACTCCAGGTCTCCGCCGCCGAACTCTTCCTCGGCAACGCGGCGTACAACATCATGCTGGCCGTCGTGATCTACCTCTGCTTCGGCGGTCGTGACCTGCTGCGCCGGCGTCACGAGCAGGCGACGAGCGTCGCTGCGCTCGTCCGCGCGGGCTGTGCCGGGACGCATGTGGCCGATGGCGATGCGACGAGCAGCGCGGTCGACGCCGGGCACGGCGGGGCGGCCTCGGGCACGACCTCCACGAGGCCGTCCTTGGACGTCCCGGATCGCACCCGGCTGCGCCTGGACCAGATGGTGACGATCGTCGTCATCGTCGCCGTCGCCGTCGGTGCCCTCGTCCTCGACCTGGAGATCGGGTTCCTGGCCCTGATCGCGGCGGCGCTGCTGCACCTGACGTTCCCGTCCCGTTTCCAGCTGGCCGACAAGCGGATCGTGTGGTCGGTGGTGCTGCTCATCTGCGGCATCGTGACCTTCGTCGGGGCACTGCAGCGCTACGGCACGGTCGACGTGATCGGCGGCGGGATCGCCGCGCTGGGTGCGCCGCTGCTCACCGCGTACCTGCTCTGCCTGGTGGGCGCGTTCACGTCCGCGTTCGGCTCCAGCGCCGGCCTGCTGGGAGTCCTCATCCCGCTCGCGGTGCCGTTCCTCGTCCAGGGCGAGGTCGGTGTGACCGGAATGATCATCGCGCTGTCGATCTCCGCGACCGTCGTCGACTCCACCCCCTTCTCCTCGGTCGGAGCACTGACCCTGGCCACCGCGCCGGAGCAGGAGCGGCGGCCGTTGTTCCGCACGATGCTCGGCTGGGGCGCGGCGATGGTGGTGACGGCACCGGTGATCACGTGGCTCCTGTTCGTCCTGCCCACGAGCTGAGCCGACCCGGGGAGACACCTCCTCCTGCCGCACGTCGGCGACGACACGCCGCCGGCTCGTTCTTCCGGAAGGACTCACCCATGACCGTGTCCGACACCCCTCGCGCCGTCGTCGACGGCCGTTTCGAGGTTCTCCTGGGCGGTCGGCCGCTGGGCGGTACGGCCCGCTACGAGGTGGAGGACCCGACGACCGGCGGCATCCTGACCGACGCCCCGGACTGCTCGGTCGAGGAGGTGGACCGGATCGTGGCCGCCGCCGCCGGGGCACAGCGCGCCTGGGGATCGCTCCCGCCGAGGGCGCGCGCGGCGACGGTGCGCGAGTTCGCGGCTCTACTGCGGGCACACACCGACGAACTCGCCACCCTCGACGCGGTCGATGCCGGGTTCCCGCTGCCGGTCATGCGGGCCGACGTCGACGCGGCGGCGACCCTGCTCGAGATCATGGCCGACCACGCCCTGGCCCTGGGTGGGGCGACCTACCCGCTGTCGCAGAACCTGCACTACAGCCTGCAGGAACCCTACGGGGTGGTGGGCCGGATCGTCCCGTTCAACCATCCGCTGTTCTTCGCCGCCGGGAAGGTCGCCGCTCCCCTGGTCGCCGGTAACGCCGTCGTCCTCAAGGCTCCCGACCAGGCGCCGTTGTCCTCGCTCCGAATGGCCGAGCTCGCCGCCGAGGTGTTCGGGCCCGACCTGTGCGCCGTCGTGTCGGGTCGTGGCGCGGTCAGCGGACGGGCGCTGGTCAAACACTCCTTGATCCGCAGGATCGGCTTCATCGGGGCACCCGACACCGGGCGGCTCATCCAGCGCGAGGCCGCGGAGTCCGGCGTGAAGTACGTGACCCTGGAACTCGGCGGTAAGAACGCCCTGGTCGTCATGCCCGACGCCGACCTCGACGCGGCGGCGGCGAGCGCCGTCTCCGGGATGAACTTCACCGCCACCGCCGGACAGTCCTGCGGATCGACCAGCCGGCTGCTGCTGCACGAGTCGATCGCGGACGAGGTTCTGGCCTCCGTGGTCGAGCAGGTGCGCGCCGTCCGGGTCGGGCACCCGCTGACCGACGGGACCCAGATGGGCCCCGTGATCGACCGCAGGCAGTACGACAAGACGCTCGGTGCGATCCACGCCGCGACCGATGCCGGCGCCGAGGTGGTCGCCGGTGGCGGGCGCCCCGACACCGTCGGCGAGCAGGGCTGGTACGTCGCTCCGACCGTGCTCACCCACATGGCACCGGACAACCCCGCCGCCATGGAGGAGATCTTCGGCCCGGTGCTCTCGGTGCTCACGTTCGCCGACGAGGCCGAAGCGGTCGAGATCGCCAACCGCACCGACTACGGCCTCACCGCCGGGGTGTGGACGAGCGATGTCACCCGCGCGCACCGGATGGCCGGGCGACTGCAGGCCGGCTACGTCTGGATCAACGGCAGCTCCCGCCACTACTGGGGACTCCCCTTCGGCGGGACGAAGTCCTCCGGCGTCGGGCGTGAGGAGTCCGTCGAGGAACTGCTGTCCTACAGCGAGACCAAGGCCGTGACAGTCGCTCTGCAGGGCTGAACCCGGTTGACGCACCCAGAGCAAGTTGCTCTACTGAACAGAGATGAACTCTTCTAAGCAGAACACGCACCGGGGCGGCCCACGGGCGCCCGAGGGGACGGATCGATGACCGACCAGACCGACGTTCTCGACGCCGTGCGTCGCGGGATGATCCCCGCGCACGTCTACAACGACCGGGAGATCTTCGAACTCGAGAAGGAGCGCGTCTTCTCCCGAGCGTGGGTCTTCGTCGGGCACGAGTCCGAGATCGCCCGGCCCGGCGACTACGTGGTCCGCAGGGTGCTGGAGGACTCGTTCATCGTCACCCGGGACGAGCAGGGCGAGATCCGCGCGCACTTCAACATGTGTCTGCACCGGGGCATGCAGGTCTGCCGCGCCGAGATGGGGAACGCCTCACACTTCCGCTGCCCCTATCACGGCTGGTCCTACCGCAACGACGGCCGGATCGTCGGCCTGCCGTTCCACCAGGACGCCTACGGCGGCGAGGCAGGCTTCAAGCGCAAGGGTCAGCGGCTGCTGCCGGCCCCGAACCTGGCCACCTACAACGGCATGATCTTCCTCAGCATGGACCCGCAGGCTCCTCCGCTGGAGGAGTTCCTCGGTGACTTCCGGTTCTACCTGGACTACTACACCAAGCAGAGCGCCAGCGGCATCGAGCTGCGCGGCCCGCAGCGGTGGCGGGTCAAGGCGAACTGGAAGATCGGCGCGGAGAACTTCGCCGGCGACATGTACCACACCCCGCAGACCCACACCTCGGTCGTGGAGATCGGCCTGTTCCGCGAGCCCAAGGCGGAGAAGCGCAAGGACGGCGCCACCTATTGGGCCGGGGCCGGCGGCGGGACGACCTACAAGCTCCCGCCGGGCACCCTGGACGAGCGGCTGCGCTACGTCGGCTACCCCCAGGAGATGGTCGACCGGATGACGCAGCAGTGGTCGCAGGATCAGCGTGATCTCGTCGGCACCGACGGCTTCATGATCAGCGCGGCGTCGATCTACCCGAACCTGTCGTTCGTGCACAACTGGCCCCGGGTGGCCGAGTCGGACGACGTGCTGCCGTTCATCTCGATCCGGCAGTGGCAGCCGATCAGCGAGGACGAGACCGAGGTGCTGTCCTGGTTCGCGGTCGACGCCGAGGCCCCGGAGGAGTTCAAGGCGTTGTCCTACAAGGCCTATCTGATGTGCTTCGGCTCGACCGGCATGTTCGAGCAGGACGACGTGGAGAACTGGGTCTCGCTCACCAACACCGCCGCCGGCTCGATGGCACGGCGGCTCCAGCTCAACAGCCGGATGGGGATCCTCGAGGACGACACCGAGGTCGTCCCCCAGCTGACGCCCGAGCAGTTCCACGGCCCGGGCTCGGCCCACACGGGCTACAGCGAGTACAACCAGCGGGCACTGCTGCATCGCTGGGCCGACGATCTGGCGACCCCACAGGCGACCGCCGGCACCCTGACCGTCGGTGAGCCTGAGGCGGTGACCCCGGCATGAACAACCCGACCACGACCGCACCGACCGGTCCCGGGACGCATTCGTCGCGGTCCGCCCTCGGCGGGCACGCCTCCCGCGTGCAGCGCACCGGGACCACCATCGGCTTCGGCGACGAGCGCCACCTGACGGCCCACCAGTGGCTGGTCGACGAGGCGTGGCTGCTCGACGCCCAGGCCTACAGCGAGTGGCTCGACCTGCTCACCGACGACATCCACTACCTGATGCCGGTACGGGTCACCACCGCCCTGGGCGCCGGTTACGACACCTCGCCGGGCATGGCCCACTTCGACGAGGACAAGTACTCGCTCTCGCGCCGGGTGGCCCGGTTCCTCACCGAGCACGCCTGGACCGAGGACCCCCCGTCGCGGCTGCGCCACCACCTGAGCAACGTGCGCACGTTCGCCGCCGACGACCCCGATCACCTGGTGGTGGAGTCGGCGACGCTGCTGTTCCGCAACCGGGGCGACGTCCGCGAGGGTTCGTTCGTCTCCGCCGGGCGCGAGGATCTGCTGCGCTCCACACCCGAGGGCTGGAAGCTGGCCCGCCGCACGATCCTGGTCGACGACTCGGTCATGCGGATGCAGAACCTGGCGATCTTCCTGTGACGCTGGGGTGGGAGGGCGAGCAGGCCGACGCGCGGGCCGCGCGCCGGGCCGCGTCCGAGCACGCCGAGCTGCTGGAGAACGCCGCCGGCGAGCCGATCACGGTGGCGAACGAGTTCGCCGAGGTCCGGGTGCGTCTGGTCCGCACCCGCAACGGGGCGCGGCTGCTGGTCGAGTCGCCCAAGTCCGGGCAGTGGGTCACCCTGTGCCCGCTCGAGCTCGAGTCGCTGACCTGGCAGAACACCGCCACGTTCTCCGCGATGATCGGCACCCCGTTCGCCCCGTTGATCCCCGACGAGGACACACCGCCCGCACCGAGCGGGGTCGACTCGTGACCGGGTGGCTGGAGGGCAGGCGCGCCCTGGTCGTCGGGGCCGGGTCGGGCATCGGCCGCGCGGTCGTCGACGTGTTCCGAGCCGAGGGCGCCCGGGTCGCGGTCCTCGAACGGGACGCCGAGAAGTCGGCCGCCCTCGCGGCGGCCCGACCCGAGGTGCCGGTCACCGTCGGCGACGCGACGACCCGCCACGACAACGACCGTGCCGTCGCAGCCGCGGTGGAGGCCTTCGGTGGGCTGGACGTCCTGGTCAACTGCGTCGGGGTGTTCGACTTCTACCGCAGCATCACCGAGCTCGACGCCGACGTCCTGGACACCGCCTTCGACGAGATGTTCCGGACCAACGTCCTGAGCCACCTGCACTCGGTGAAGGCGGCGCTGGGTCACCTGCAGGAGTCCGGACGCGGGGTCGTGCTGCTCACCGAGTCGACCTCGTCCTACTCCCCCGGCCGCGGCGGGGTCCTCTACATGTCCTCCAAGTTCGCCGTCCGCGGACTGGTCACCGCCCTCGCCCACGACCTGGCGCCCGAGGTACGGGTCAACGGCGTCGCGCCCGGCGGCACGGTGGGCACCGACCTGCGCGGACTGCCGAGCCTGGGCACCGCCGACCGCAGCCTCGGTGACACCCCCGGCCGGGAGCAGGAGCTGGCCGCCCGGGTGCCGCTGCAGGTGGCGCTGTCCGGCGAGGACCACGCCTGGAGCTATGTCTTCCTCGCCTCCGAACGCGCGCGCGGCATCACCGGCGGCGTCGTGCACCCCGACGGCGGAACCGGCGTCTCCGCGCCGCGAAAGCGTTCGTGACAAACCCGACCCACCCCACAGAGAGGACCACCATGGCCCGGCTACTGGCCGACGTCGAGGCATGCCAGGGATACGGCAACTGCATCACCGGCGCCCCGGACGTCTACGACATCGACGACGACGGCAAGGTCGTGCTGCTCCGGACGGAGATCGCCGACGAGGACCGCCCGCGGGTGCAGGAAGCGGCCCGCAGCTGCCCGGTCGACGCGCTGGGCATCGAGGACTGATGGACCGGGCCACCGGCACCGTCGTCGTGGTCGGCAGCTCCGTCGGCGGCGTACGCACCGCGCAGGCGATGCGCACCGAAGGATTCACCGGCCGGATCGTGCTGGTGGGGCAGGAGGCCGACCTCCCCTACGACAAGCCGCCGCTGTCCAAGCAGCTGTTGGCCGGTACGTGGGACACCGACCGGATCACGCTGCTCGGCACCGCGGCCGCCGAGGCGGCCGGCATCGAGCTGCGGTTGGGCGTCGGCGCGGCGCGGCTCGACGTCGCCGGCCGGCGTATCGAGCTCGCCGACGGCACGGCGCTGGGCTACGACGCCGTCGTCCTCGCCACCGGAGCCGACGCCCGGCCCTCCCCGTGGGTCGCCGGATCCGGGGTGCACGTGCTCCGTTCGCTCGCCGACGCCACTGCGCTGCGCCGTGATCTCGGCGCGCAGGGCCCCGTGGTCGTCGTCGGCGGCGGTTTCATCGGGGCCGAGGTGGCCGCGACCGCCCGCGCACTGGGCCGGGAGGTGACCGTCGTCGATCCGCTGCCGGCTCCGATCGGCCGGGTGATCGGCGACGCCGTGGCGGAGCACGTCACCACGCTGCACCACCGGCACGACGTCGCCACCCGCTTCGGGGTGGGCGTGGAGGACGTGCGCGGGCGGCCCGGAGACCTGCGGGTACGGCTCACCGACGGCACCGAGCTCGACGCGGCCACGGTGGTGGTCGGGATCGGCGCGATCCCGAACGATGCCTGGCTGCAGGACTCCGGCCTGCTGGTCGACGACGGCGTCGTCTGCGACGAGCACGGCCGCGCACCGGGATCCCCCGACGTGTACGCGGTGGGCGACGTGGCCCGCTGGTACCACCCGGGCCTCGAGAAGCACCGGCGCGTCGAGCACTGGACCAACGCCGTCGAGCAGGCCGCCGTCGTCGCGCACAACCTTGTGCACCCCGACGACCTCCGCGCACACCGCCCGGTCGAGTACGTGTGGAGCGACCAGTACGACTGGCGGATCCAGATCGTCGGACGGCCGGGCGCCGCGACCCGGCACGAGCTGCTCGGCGACCTCGACGGCGCGCAGGCGCGCGGCGCCGCGGTCTACACCGACGACAGCGGCCTGCTGTGCGGTGCGATCACGGTGAACTGGCCGAAGGCGCTGGTCGTCTGCCGCAGGCTGATGGGCACTGCCGCGACGTTCGACGACGCCGTGGCCCAGCTCGCCGGGCTCCCGGCCCGCCGCGCGGCGAGCACGTCGTGACCGACCCGAGCACGGAGCTGGCCCCGCTCCGCTGGCAGGTCGCCGACGCCTGCCGGGTCCTGGCCGCTCGCGACCTGGCCCCCGGCTATCTCGGACACATCAGCCTGCGGATCGACGAACGCCGGCTGCTGGTGCGCTGCCGGGGACCGCAGGAGCGCGGGCTCGCCTGGACCACGGCGCAGGACGTGCACCTGGTCACGCTCGACGGCGAGCCGGGCACCCCGGACGAGCTGCAGGGGTGGGACCCTCCGAACGAGCTGCCGCTGCACGCCGAGGTGCTCCGGACCCGGCCCGAGGTCACAGCCGTCGTACACGCACACCCGGAGACGGTGGTCGCAGCCGACCTCGCCGGGCTGGGTATCCGCCCGATCATCGGCGCGTTCGACATGCCCGGCACGAAGCTGGCCCACGCGGGTGTACCGGTGTATCCCCGCGCGGTACTGATCCGCAACCGCACACTGGCCGCGGAGATGCTGGCCGCCATGGGCAGCTGCCCGGTGGTGCTGCTGCGGGGGCACGGTCTGACCAGCGCCGGCGCCGGCGTGCCGGAGGCGGTACTGAACGCGGTGTCGGTGGAACGGATCGCGCGGCTGTCCCTGACCGTCGTCTCGGCCGGCGGGCGGCTGCGGGACCTGCCCGAGGCCGACATGGCCGAGCTGCCCGATCTCGGCGGCTCGTTCAACCATGACACGGCCTGGCGGCACGAGCTCGCACGGTTGGCCTGACATGAGCGAACACCGGAGTTCGGACCCGGCCACCACCCATGCCGAGTGCGACTCTCTGCACAGCAGACATCGCGTAGGGTCGTGCCATGGACGGAGTCGAGGGCTTTCCGCCCTCACCGGAGTACGGCGAGTCGCCGCGGTATCCGATCGAGTCGGTCGACAACGCGTTGCGGATCCTGCTGCTGCTCGGCGAGCGACCGCGGCTGCGGCTCACCGACGTCAGCCAGTATCTCGACGTCGCCTCCTCGACCGCGCACCGATTGCTGATGATGCTGCAGTACCGCGGGTTCGTGCGGCAGGAGCCCAGCACCCGCGGCTACATCCCGGGGCCGACGCTGGACGGGCTCGCCTTCGGCGTCCTCCGTCGGCTCGATGTACGCACCCGCGCGCGGCCGGTGCTGGAGAGGCTCAACGCCGACCTGAACGAGACGGTGCACCTGGGCCGGCTCGAGGGCAGCGACGTGCATTTCATCGATTCGATCGAGAGCGGCCGGGCGCTGCGCGTCGGGGGCCGGCTGGGCCGGACGATGCCGGCGCACTGCACGTCCAACGGCAAAGCGATGCTGGCCACCCTCACCGAGGCGGACCTGTTCCGGATCTACCCCGACGAGGAGCTGACCCGCCTGACCCCCAACTCCGTGGGGACCCGCACCGACCTGGTGCGCGAGCTCGCCGAGGTTCGCAGCCAAGGTTTCGCGACCAGCCAGGAGGAGAGCGAGGAGGGCGTGAGCTCCCTCGCCGTCGCGCTGTCCTCCGGCCCGACGCCGCTGGCCGTGACGGCCTCCGCCCCGGTCAGCCGGATGACGGCCGGTACCCGCGAAACCGTCCTCGCGCAGCTGCTCGCCGCAGCCGAGGAGATCGACAAGCTCCTGCTCTGACGCTCCACATCGTGGGGCGAAAGACGTCCACACGATCGGAGACCGCACCCGCATGACCATCGAGTCCGTAACCCCGGCGACGACCGACCTCCGCCAGCTGGTGGCCACGTCGTGCCGGGTGCTCGCCGCCACCGGCCACCACGACCTGATCTGGGGGCACGCCTCGGTCCGCGACCCGCACGGCCGCGGCGTCTGGCTCAAGACCGCGGAGTGGGGGCTCGACGAGGTCACGCCGGAGCGGGTGCACCTGGTCGCCCCGTCCGGAACGGTGCTCGAGGGCGACGGCGCACGGCACAGTGAGTACCCGATCCACACCGAGATCATGGCGGCCCGCCCGGACGTCGGCGCGGTCGTGCACACGCACCCACCACATGCCGTCGCCCTGGCCGCCAGCGGGCAGGACCTGCGCCCGGTCAGCCACGCGGCCAACTACTTCGTTCCACCGGCGGTCCCGCGCTTCACCGATACCGCGGACCTCGTCCTCACCCCGGACCTGGGCCGATCGGTCGCGCTCACACTCGGCGACGCCCGGGCGGTGTTCCTGGTCAACCACGGCATCGTGGCCGTCGGTGCAACGCTGCCGGCGGCCACCGTCGCCGCGGTGCTGCTCGAGCAGGCGTGCGAGCAGCAGCTGCGCACGCACGCCGCCGGTGGATGGCCGACCTGGTCGCCGCCCGAGGAGTCGCTGGCCAAGCGGGACCACATCTACAACGACCGCGCCGTGCAGGCAGCCTGGGACTACCTCGTGCGCCGGTGGGGAGGCTGAGCCATGCAGTTCCATCTCGACGGCTACCGGACAGGCGATCCCCTCGTCGAGGACGCGCACCCGTCGGTACGGGAGCGGCCGTCCGGCCTGCCGGACGAGACCGACGTGTTGATCGTCGGCTGCGGTCCCGCCGGTCTCGTCCTGGCGGCGCAGCTGGCCAACTTCCCCGACATCCGGACGGTGGTGGTCGACCGCAAGGACGGCCCCCTCGAGGTCGGACAGGCCGACGGGGTCGCCTGCCGCACCGTCGAGATGTTCGAGGCGTTCGGCCTGGCCAACCGTTTGATCGACGAGGCGTACCGGGTCAACGAGGTCAGCTTCTGGCGTCCGGACCCGGAGGACCGGTCCCGGATCGTGCGCGCCGGTCGTGTCGACGACGTCGAAGAGGGCCTCTCCGAGATGCCGCACGTGATCGTCAACCAGGCCCGGATGCTCGCCCACCTGCGCGAGCACATGGAGCGGTCGGCGAGCCGGACGACACCGTTCTACGGCCTGCAGGCCGGCGACATCGATATCGACACCAGCGGCTCGTCCGACCACCCGGTCACCGTCGAGCTCGTGCACCTCGAGGGCTTGCAGCCGACCGGTGAGTCCTCGACGATCCGGGCCAGGTACGTGGTCGGCTGCGACGGATCGCGCAGCGGTACCCGCCAGGCGATCGGCCGCAGCCTGGTCGGCGATCCGATGAACCAGTCCTGGGGCGTCCTCGACGTCCTGGCGGTGACCGATTTCCCCGATATCCGCCTCAAGTGCGCCGTCCACTCCGCCAACGACGGCAACATCCTGATCATCCCGCGGGAGGGCGGCTACCTGGTCCGGCTCTACATCGAGCTCGACAACGTCCGCGACCGGGACATGCTCCGGAACCAGGACGCCACCCCGGAGAAGCTCACCGCCGTGGCGAACCGGATCCTGCACCCGTACACCCTCGAGGTGCACGACGTCGGGTGGTGGGCGGTCTACGCGATCGGCCAGCGCCTGTGCGACAAGTTCGACGACGTCCCCGCCGGCGAGACCGACACCCGCCTGCCGCGGGTGTTCATCGCCGGCGACGCCTGCCACACCCACAGCGCCAAGGCCGGGCAGGGCATGAACGTGTCGATGGCCGACACATGGAACCTCGGCTGGAAGCTGGGCTCGGTGCTCCGCGGAACGGCCCGACCCGAGGTCCTGCACACCTACAGCCAGGAGCGCCAGGAGGTCGCCCAGGAGCTCATCGACTTCGACCGCGAGTTCGCCGCGATGTTCAGCGCCCGCCCCTCGGAGTCCGACGCTGCCGACGGGGACGGCGTCGACCCCGCCACGTTCCAGCAGTACTTCCGCGACCAGGGACGCTTCACCGCGGGCGTCGCCGTCCGCTACCCACCGTCGATGATCACCGCGGCCGGGTCGTCCCAGCACCTCGCCCCCGGGTTCCCGGTCGGGATGCGGTTCCACTCCGCCCCCGTCGTCCGGCTGGCCGACGCCGCACCGATGCACCTCGGACACGTCGCCCGGGCCGACGGCGCCTGGCGCCTCTACCTCTTCGCCGACCGGGCGGATCCCGCCGCCACCCGTTCCGCGCTCCGGCAGCTGTGCGAGGTCCTCGGCTCGGACCGGTCGGCACTGACGCGGTTCACCCCCGCAGGCACCGAGCCGGACTCCGTGATCGATGTCCGGGCCGTGTTCCAGCAGCACCACCGCGACCTGGCCCTTGACCGGATGCCTGCGGTCCTGTTGCCCCGCAAGGGCAGGTTCGGCCTGGTCGACTACGAGAAGATGTTCTGCCCGGACCCCGCCGAGGACGACGTCTTCGACATCCGGGGCGTGGACCGCGAGACCGGATGCATGGTTCTCGTCCGCCCGGACCACTACGTCGCGCACGTACTCCCCCTGCACGGACACGAGGAACTGACCGATTTCCTGTCCGGAGTCCTGCTACCGGCGCGATGAGCTCCGATCACCCCTCAGCCGGCGGGTTCCTGGGTGAGGGCGGTGGGACGTACTCGACCCGACCTCGTCTGTCGACTACATTCTATAGAGTGTGACACCAGCTCCCGAGGATCCGCTCGTCGTCGACGGCTCGGCCGGACTGACGACGTTGCGTCTGCAGCGGCCGCACCGCCGCAACGCGCTCGACCACACCCTGCTCGAACGCCTCCTGTCCGAGCTCCGCGCGGCGGCCCGGCGCGGTGACGCCGCACTCGTCCTGACGGGCGGGGACTCCTACTTCTCCTCCGGTGGCGACGTCGCCTCGATGCCCTCCGCCGCGGACGGGCTGTTCGGCCCCGCCTCGCGGCTCGCCCTGGTCCACGAGGTCGTCGAGACGATCGTGCGAACCGACGTCGTGGTGGTCGCCGCGGTCGAGGGCTACGCCGTCGGTGCGGCCTGGGGCCTGGTCCTAGCCTGCGATCTCGTCGTCGCCGCAGAGGACGCCTTCTTCGCCGCCCCGTTCGCCGCGCGCGGCCTCACCGCCGACGCCGGTACCGCCTACCACCTCCCCCGCCGCCTCGGCCCGCAGCGCGCGGCCCGCCACCTGCTGCTCGGCGAGCGGCTCAGTGCCCCGGCCGCGGCCGACGCCGGCCTGGTGAGCGAGGTCGTCCCCGCCGGGACGGCGAC
>NZ_JAMXSG010000319.1:0-6009 GCF_024124365.1 Pseudonocardia sp. McavD-2-B | reverse complement strand
CCGCGGGCGTGATCCGTGAGGCGAAGGAGCGCACCGCCGCCTCCGCCGCCGCGACCTCGACCGCGCGGCGCGCGGGGTTCGCCGCCCCGGAGACGGCGTTCGCCGTCGCCGCGGCGAAGGCCCGCTGCTCGGAGGCGGCGACGGCCGTCGCGCGGATCGCCCACCAGGTGCACGGGGCCATCGGGTTCACCCGCGAGCACGCGTTGCGGCTGGTCACGACCCGGCTGTGGGCTTGGCGCGACGAGGACGGTGACGAGGCGTTCTGGAACGACCGGGTCGGGGCGGCCGCGCTGGACGCGGGCGCCGACGGGCTCTGGCCGTTGGTGACCGGGCGGCCCTGAACGTCGCCGGTCCGTGCCGGCCGGTCAGGACACCCCGAACTCGCGCAGCTTCCGGTAGAGGGTGTTGCGCCCGATCCCGAGCGTGCGGGCGGCCCGGGTGCGGTTCCCGCCCGCCGCACGCAGGGCGTCGGCCACGGCGCCGCGTTCGGCGGCCTCCAGCAGACCGAGTTCCCGGCGGGCGGTGCGCAGGCGGTCGGGGAGGTCGGCCTCGTCGACCGGTCCGCCGCCGGCGCGGCGGGCCGCCGCCGTGACCACGGTGCGGAGCTCGGCCAGGTCACCGGGCCAGTGCCAGGCCCGGAGCCGGTCCAGGGCCGCGCCGGACAGCCGGGACCCCGACGCGGGCGGGGGCAGCTCCGCGAGCAGCGTCTCCACCAGCGCCGGGAGGTGCTCGCGGCCCGCCGCCAGCGCCGGGAGGCGGACGGTGGTGGCGACCTGGCCGAGGAGGGCGGGGGTGGTGTCGTCGGTGGGGTCGGCGTCGGCGGTGAGGACGAACGGGACACCGGTCGCGGCCAGGTCCCGCAGGAGCTCCGGTCGCGGCCCCGGTGACAGGTGCACCCGCCGCAGGACGAGCCCGCGACCCGCGGCCAGCGCCGCGCGGGCCGTCTCCCACCACTCGCGCTCCCGGTGCGGCTCGACGACCACGGCGCCGTCGTGGCCCAGGCGGGACAGCACGCGGCGGGCGGTCCGCAGCTTCCCGCTGCCCCCGGGGCCGGTCACGGCGACGGTCTCCCGGTGGGAGACGGCCTCGCGGAGCCGGTGGTCGACCTCCGGGTCGTGGTGGAGCGCGGCTCCCCGGACGGTGGCCGGGGCCGCCACCGCGGGTGCCGCCCGGCGGGGCGCCAGCCGGACGCTGAACGCGGTGCCCCCGGTGCCCTCGACCGGGGCGACGACCGCGTCGTGCGGGCCGTCGGGCATCGGCACCCGCATCCGGCGTGGCCGGTCCGGACCCCCGTCGCGCAGGAGCTCCCACAGCAGGGCGTGCAGGTCCGGGCCGGCGTGGGCCAGCGCGTGCCGGTCGGCCAGGACGGTGTCGGCGTCGACGACCAGCGCCCCGGTCGTGGCCCGCTCCAGCGCGAGGTAGGCCCGTACCAGCCTGCGACGGTGTTCGCCCGCCTCGTCGAGCAGCCGGGCCTCGATCTGGCGGCCGATGTCGGCGGCCATCACCGCCATGAGCGGGTGCACGTCGCGCACCGCGCAGGCCAGTGAGAGCGAGCCCACCGTCCGGCCGGTCCCGGGCTCGACCAGCGGGGTGCCGGCGCAGGTGAGGTTCTCCAGGAGGGCGTTGTAGTGCTCGGGGCCCCGGACCAGGACCGGGCGTCGTTCGACCAGCACCGTGCCGATGCCGTTGGTGCCCACCGACCGCTCGGAGAAGTCCGAGCCCTCCACCGCGCTGGCCCGGTCCATCAGCGTGCGCTGGCGCCGGACGCCGACGTGGCGGCGGACGATGCGCCCGGTCGCGTCGGACAGCACCATGGCCACCGGGACGTCGGCGAAGCTGTCCACGAGCCGCTCCAGCACGGGCGCCGCGGCCCGGCGCAGCGCGGTGTGGTCGTCGCCGGGGTCGGCGTAGCCGATGCGGTCCGGCGCCGTCGGCACCGCCTCGCCGATGCAGCGCCGCCAGCTCTGCTCGATCAGCGGCGGCACGCCCGCGTGGCCGGGCGGCAGCGCGAGCAGCCCCCCGTCGACGAGCGTCTCGCGGCTGCGCCGGATGCGCAGGCGCTGCCCGGCCGACAGGGCCGGCACCGCCGTGTCCTCGTCCCGACGCGTCATCGCCCCGATCCGCCCCTCGCCGCCCGTTGCGGACACGTCCACGGTGCCCCAGGTCACACCATCCTGGCCAGGGGGAGTGGCCGGTGGGCGTTCCAGAACGGAACACCCGCGGTGCCTCCGCGGTGCCCACCATCGACGGCCACGCCACCGCCGGCGCGGCGCCCGTCGTCGCTCCGGCCGACCGGAGGAGGACCGCGATGACGACGGCACCACCGACCCGCCCGACGGGTGCGTCCACGGAGTCCGACGCGTTGCGCGCGCTCTACGCCGACTGGTCCGCCGTCATCGCGGCGACCCCGGACCTGACCACGCGGCTGTTCCGCAGCATCTTCGACGAGTGGCACCAGGCCACCCGTGAACCCGAGGACGTGACCTACCGGGAGGAGTCCCTCGGGGGTGTCCCGGGGATCTGGGCGCTGCCGGCCGGGGCGGATCCCGCGCAGGTCCTGCTCTACACCCACGGCGGCGGGTTCGCCGTCGGCTCGGCGTCGAGCCATCGCAAGCTCGCGGGGCACGTCGCGCGGGCGGTCGGCGCCACGGCGTTCGTGGCGGACTACCGTCGCGCGCCGGAACACCGGCACCCGGCACAGGTGGAGGACACCGTCGCGGTGTTCGAGGCGCTGCTGGCCCGGGGGACCGCCCCCGCGGACGTGACGACCATCGGTGACTCCGCGGGCGGGAACCTGGCGGTCGCCACCGTGCTCGCCCTGCGCGACGCGGGCCGGCCGCTGCCGGGCCGGGTCGTCGCGTTCTCGCCGTGGCTGGACATGGAGAACACCGGCGCCACGCTCGTCACCAACGCCGCCTCGGACGCCCTGGTCACGGTGCCCCTGCTGGAGGGGATGATCGCCGGCGTCCTGGGGGAGGGGCACGTCGACCGGCGGGCACCGCTGGCGAACCCGTTGCACGCCGACCTCACCGGCCTCCCCCGGCTCTACGTCGACGCCGGGGGTGCCGAGGCGCTCCTCGACGACGCCGTCCGGCTCGCCGACCGGGCCCGGGCCGCCGGTGTCGACGTGACGCTGTCGGTCGTCGCGGGCATGCAGCACGTCTTCCCGTTCCTCGCCGGCACCGCGCCCGAGGCCGACGAGGAGCTCGCCGCCCTCGCCGCCTGGTACCGCGGCTGATCCCTCGACACCCACCGGGAGCACACCATGACCACCTCCACCACCCCCGACGTCGACGCCGTCGTCGTCGGCGCCGGGTTCGGCGGCATCTACATGCTGCACACGCTGCGGGACCGGCTCGGCCTGCGCGTCCGCGCCTTCGAGAAGGGCGACGGCGTCGGCGGCACCTGGTACTTCAACCGGTACCCCGGCGCGAAGTCCGACACCGAGGGGTTCGTCTACCGCTACTCGTTCGACCGGGACCTGCTGCAGGAATGGAACTGGAGCACCCGCTACCTGGACCAGCCCGACGTCCTGGCCTACCTCGAGCACGTCGTCGACCGGTACGGGCTGCGCCGGGACATCACGCTCGGCACCGAGGTGACCGCCGCGGTCTACGACGAGGACGCCGGTCTCTGGCGGGTGCGCACCTCCGGCGGCGAGACGGTGCGGTGCCGCTATCTGGTCAACGCCCTGGGGTTGCTGGCCCGCAGCAACGTCCCCGACCTCCCCGGGCTGGGCACCTTCGCCGGGCGCACCGTCCACACCAACGCCTGGCCCGACGACCTCGACATCGCCGGGCGGCGGGTCGGCGTCGTCGGGACCGGCTCGACCGGCGCCCAGTTCATCGTCGCGGCGGCCCCGCGCGCGGCTCACCTCACCGTCTTCCAGCGCAGCCCGCAGTACAACGTGCCCTCCGGCAACCGACCGGTCACCCAGGACGAGGTCGACCGCACCAAGGAGCACTTCCCCGAGATCTGGGACCAGGTGCGCGGCTCGGTCGTGGCCTTCGGGTTCGAGGAGAGCGCCGTCGAGGCGATGAGCGTGTCCGCGCAGGAGCGCGAGCGCGTCTTCCAGGAGAACTGGGACGCCGGCAACGGGTTCCGGTTCATGTTCGGCACGTTCTGCGACATCGCCACCGATCCCGACGCCAACGCCGCGGCCGCCGCGTTCATCCGGCGCAAGATCTCCGAGATCGTCGTGGACCCGGAGACCGCCCGGAAGCTCACACCGACCGACCTCTACGCCAAGCGCCCGATCTGCAACGAGGGGTACTACGAGACCTTCAACCGCGACGACGTCGAGCTGGTCTCGATCCGGGAGAACCCGATCGCGGAGGTCACCCCGGCCGGGGTGCGCACCGCCGACGGTGTCGTGCACGAGCTCGACGTGCTCGTCCTCGCGACCGGTTTCGACGCCGTCGACGGCAACTACCGGGCGATGGACCTGCGCGGCCGCGGGGGCCGCCACATCGACGACCACTGGACCGACGGGCCGTCGAGCTACCTCGGGGTGTCCACGGCGGGCTTCCCGAACATGTTCATGATCCTCGGGCCGAACGGGCCGTTCACCAACCTGCCGCCGAGCATCGAGGCCCAGGTCGAGTGGATCGGTGAGCTGATCGGGCACGCCGAGCGCAGCGGCATCGGCACGATCGAGCCGACGGCCGAGGCCGAGCGGGGCTGGTCCCGGCTCTGCCGGGAGATCGCCGACGCCACGCTGTTCCCGAAGGCCGACTCGTGGATCTTCGGGGCGAACATCCCCGGCAAGCCGAACGCGGTGATGTTCTACATGGCCGGGCACAAGGCCTACCGCGAGGAGCTGTCCACCGTGGCCCGCGACGGGTACCGCGGGTTCGCGATGCACGGCTCGGGAGGCTCCCGGTGATCACATCTTGCGGAAGTCCCAGCTGGTGATCTTCTCCGGGCGCAGCCGCAGCCACGCGTGCCTTCCGTCGATCACGACCTGGTCGCCGGTGTAGCGCGCGGCGAAGGCCTGCTCGACCCGCTCCAGCTCCGGGTTCGGCTCGCCGGTGCGGGGCACCTCGCCGACGACCTCGACGGAGCCGCGCAGCTCGACCCCGCGCAGCTCGGTGTAGTCGTGCCCGGCGTCGACGACCACGGCGATCCGCGGGTCGCGCTGCAGGTCCGCCCACCGCTGCGAGCGCGAGAGCGAGGTCAGCCAGAGCGCCTCGCCGTCCCACAGGTACCAGAGCGGGGTGGCGTGCGGGCCGTTCACGCCGTTGGTGGCGACCCGGCAGGTGCGCTCGGCGTCGAGGAAGGCGGTGACCTCCTCCGGGGTCATCGCGATCTTCCGGGCGCGGCGCTGCGGCTTCGGTGCGGTCATGGGTCGAACCTAGATCAGCGGCCCGGCGCCCGGAGCGGTCCGGTCGGGCCGGTGCGGGCCCCGGCGGGTCGTGCCCCGGCGGTGGCACGCCACCCGGCCCGGGAGACGATCCCGGTGTGCCCGACACCCTGAGCCCCGGTCTGGAGCGGCTGCTCGCCACCGACCGTCCGACGCCGTACCTGGCGCTGGACCCCGCCGTCGCCGGGGAGCGGTACCGCGCGCTGGCCGCCGCGTTCGGCGACGCCCGGATCCTCTACGCCGTCAAGGCCTGCCCGGAGCCCGCCGTGCTGCGCGCCCTCGTCGCGGCCGGGGCCGGGTTCGACGTCGCCTCCCAAGCCGAGATCGACCTGTGCCTGGCCGCCGGTGCGGACCCGGCGACGCTGCAGCACGGGAACCCGGTGCGCGGCCCCGGTGCCGCCGCCCGGGCCGCCCGCGACGGCGTCACCCGGTTCGTCACCGACAGCGCCGAGGACGTCGACGCCCTCGCCGCCGAGGTCCCCGGCGCCCGGGTGCAGGTCCGGCTCTCGGTCGACGACACCGGCTCGGCGACGCCGTTCCACGGCAAGTTCGGGGCGCCGCCCGACGCGGCCGTCGCGCTGCTGGGGCGGGTCGCCGACCGCGGCCTGGTCGCCGCCGGGGTCACCTTCCACGCGGGCTCCCAGCAG
>NZ_JAMXSG010000318.1:0-6010 GCF_024124365.1 Pseudonocardia sp. McavD-2-B | reverse complement strand
GACGTCACCCAGGCCCAGCTCGACGAGATTGCCCACCGACTCAACACGCGCCCCCGTAAGACCCTCGACTTCGACACCCCGGCTGATAGATTCGAAGCACTGTTGCGCTGACGGGTTGAGTCCAAGCTCGCCTTCTTTGAACTGAGCGATCAAGTCTTCCAGAGTAGGCGTACTGGGGCTAAGGCGCGATGCGACATTGGGTCGTGTCGACTTACCTGACTCGGCTGTCGAGCTCTTGGATTTCAACCTGCTGTCTCCGTTCCCGGTCTCCGGTGAGAAGTTTCTATACGTCTTCAAGCCGGCCCTGACGGGGCCGGACGGGCGGCGCCGCTGCGGCATCGCCTATACCTCCGGCCCGGCGAGCCGCGCGCGCACGCCCGCCACCGAGGTCCAGCAGCGACGCGTGGAAGTCCTCGACGACGGGGCACGGAACTCAGAAGCTGAAGCCGACTCCGATCGAGCCGCCGCCCTTCGGCTGCTTCACCTCAAAGTCGTTGATCCACCACGCGTCAACAGACGAGGCCTTCACTCGGAACACCGGCGGGTGAAGCGACGGCCCAGAAGACGCAGCGACCATGACGTCGACCATGTGCAGCACGGTCGCGGGTGCAGCAGCCGACTGCTCAATCACGCCCACCGCCGGTTGGATCACGTCGAGCACGGCTTCCCGCTTCTCAGCGTCCGAGCCTCGGAAACGGCGTCCGTCAGGGCTGTTCCACACGGAGTTGAAGAGCGAGTCGCGAGTGGTGTCGACGTAGGACTTGCTGCTCACCGGTCGTCCCTGGACGAGCCAGGTGCCCACGAGAATGTTGATCAGTTGGGGACCCGGCTGACCGGCTTCGGTCGCCTGGATGATGGCGATCAGGCCGGGGTCGACATCCGCGCTGTAGGACGCGATGCCTGCGACGTCGGCTGCGCTGCTCACCATCATCTTGCCCCTCTTCCCGTAAGCGGTTCGTCCGCTTGTCGCGCAGGGCATGTGCTGCGTTAGCCCGACCGCCTCCCGGTCATCAGAACTGTGGAGAGTTGTGCGATGCCGTTGCGTAACCGCACCAGCCCCGAGTCGGCCGATGGTCGTACATGGCCCGAGCGCCATCCAGGGCGAACCTGCGCGGGGACCCCTAGCCCCACACAGAACCGTCGCTTCGCGACCGCCTACCGGCGGCCCTGGACACCACCCGAACCATGCTCGTGCGGCCTCGTATCGGGGCAGGGAGGGGAGTGGGCAGGGGGAGACGCCGTGCGCCCGGCCCGATGATCACGAGGAACATCGAGGGAACATCTCCCACAGGTGCCCCGGCTACTGGCCGCACCGAGCCGGTAGAAGCCTGGCAGGTCAGCGCGTTGCACGAGCCTCGCCAGCAGCAGGAACGCAAGCCGGGCCGCATTCACACCGAAGAGGTCACTGGTTCGATCCCAGTATCGCCCACAGTCAGAACCCCTGGTCACAGGCTCAGCGAGCCAAATGTGACCAGGGGCTTCGTCGTTCCCCGGGGTGCTCCCGGAGCCTTTCCGGAGCATCGCTGTTCCTCGGGGAACAGGTCGTTCATCGCCGTGGCGCCGTCGTCGATCACAGGTCGGATCTGCGTGCGTTTCAGGTCTCGGGGTGGCTGGTCCGTGTTCGGCCGTACTCGGCCAGTGCCGAGAAGGCTGCTTTTGGCTCCCATGGCATCCCCGGGTAGGCGTTGCCGGTGCGCCCGTGGGCAAGGGTCTTGACGATCCCGAAGCTTCCCAGGTCGAAGTCCCGCTCTGGCTGATCGGAGGTCGGCAGGTGTCGGGAGGCGAAGGTGTACACGAACGCCGTGTCCACGCCTCCCGAGTCGTAGAGGTGGAGGAGGTCGAGGAGGTAGGCGGCTTGTTCGTATTCGTTGCGCTCGACGGTCTCTGTGAGGTGCGTTGCGTGCCCGGTCCGGTCGTCGTAGCCGATGATGTCGCCCCGGCTGCCCCGATCGGCGGCTCCGGTGAAGGCTGCACAGCCGAACTCGGTCACTGCGAACGGTTTTCCGCACGAGGTCATGGCGGCGAGGTTCGCAGGTAGGGCGTCGGTGTTGCCGGCATCGCGGTAACCCGCGTCGGTCGCGATGAAGTCGAACGGCGTCCAGTCCACTCCCTCCAGGGGGAGTGACGCGTAGCCGATGAGGCCTCCGAATCGCTCGCGTGCCCCCTCGACTGCTCGGGCCAGCAGTGCGTTGGTCCTGCGCTGCGCTCCTGGGAGGGCCTCGTGAACACGCGCCGGGTCTGTGAGTACCGCGGATCGTTCGGCCAGCGTCTGCCCGGGCATCAGGCCGATCGTCATGATGCTGATCTCCGAGCCGGTGAGGAACCGGATGTCGGCACCTTCCTGCCGGATGCGCTCCGCGCGCTCGGCTGCGTCCAGCAGGAACTCCAACAGCTCGTCGGTGGTCAGGTCATGGGTGAACGGGCAGTACCAGACCTCCAGCCCGACGGCTGCGGCGTGCCGTGCGGCGGTCTCCAGGCGGTCGGCGACTCCGCCGGTGATCCGTACGGCGTCGGCGAGAAGCTCTTCACGGATGATCCGCATGTCCTCGGCGACGACTGTGGTGTCGAACGGTTCGTGTGTCGTGCTTCCGCAGTTGGTGAAGCCGGTGTCGTAGGTGACGCCCCATGCGCGCATCGCAACCTCCAATAAGGTACGAATAGTACCTTATCAGGAGGGAGGTACGCTCCGTACCGTGACAGGAGGGCGTCGGCGCGGTGCGGAACTGGAGCAGGCGATCCTGCGTGCGGCCGCCGACGAACTCTTCGCCTCCGGCTACGCCGGTCTGACGATGGACAAGGTCGCTCTGCGCGCCGGCACGAACAAGAACGCGATCTACCGGCGCTGGCCTGGGCGCGCGGCGCTCGGCGTCGCCGCGTACACCTACGTGGCGGACGCTCGCACTCCGACGCCGGACACGGGCAACCTCCGTAGTGATGCCGTGAAGCTGCTGCGGCAGGTCAACTCGACCTGGTCCTCGCCTCGCGGGCAGATTCTGCGTGATCTCCTGGCCGCGGCCGCAGACGAACCCGCGCTGCTGGAGCTGCTGCGTGAACAGGCCGGAGGAGGCGCGCTGGACGCCGCCTGGGTTGCGATCCTGGACCAGGCAGTGGCACGCGGCGAAGCTCCGCCTGAGGCCGCGCATCCGCGGGTGGCGGCGCTCCCCATGATGGTGTTGCGTGGCGAATACGCCCTGCGCGGTGTTCCAGCCGTACCGGACGAGGTCCTGATGGAGATCGTCGACGAGCTCTTCATGCCGCTCATCCGTGGACGGGGTCTCTTCGAGTGCGGGTTGACGTAGCGGATCTCGTCTCGCCGGATCCAGGGCACGGCACCGAGGTGACCACGGTCTGCTCGACCAACTGCCTGACAACGACCGCTCACTACGGCAGCATCCTGCGGACGCCCGGGGGTGAGACGGGCATACGTGCATTACCGCCCGTCTGCTTGACGCCGTGGTTGCTTCACCCCCGAAGAGGTCACTGGTTCGATCCCACCATCGCCCCTGGTCAAAACCGCTGGTCACAGGCTCGAAGAGTCCGATGTGACCAGGGGCTCCGTCGTTCCCGGAGCATCTGCCCCATCACCGCCTCACTCGCACCGCTCGTGGAGCAGCCCTGCCGTCCGCCACGACGGCGCCGCCGAGGCCACAGGCCGTTCGACCCTGCCGAGGGCTCCACGACGTGCGGATGCTCGTGCACGACGACGACCACACGCGGGGAGGCGATCGTGCGCGCACGAGACGTCATGAGCAGTCCGGTGATCACCGTCCGGGAGGGCACGCCGGTCCACGTCGCGGCGGCCCTGCTCGTGTCCTACGGGTTCACGGCCGTCCCGGTGGTCGACGAGGACCGTCGCGTCGTCGGCATCGCGACCGAGGCCGACCTGATGCGGGGGCGGATCCGTCCGGAGGGGTGGCAGATCGAGGACCTCCCGGAGCCACTGGTCTCCGCCGTCATGACCCGGTCGCCGACGACCATGCGCCCCGACGACGACCTCGCCGACGTCGTGGAGATGATGCTGGTCCAACGCACCCGTTCGGTGCCGATATCGGACGACGGGACGCTCGTCGGCATCGTCAGCCGCCGCGATGTGCTGCGTGCCGTCGCGCGCCGCGCGCTGGACGCCGAACAGGCCCGCCGCCGGCCCGCCGGCGGCGAGGTCCGGCCTCGCTGAGCCCGGGGCCGCCGCCGGGGGGCCGGGCCCGATCAGGTGTCGGGGACGATCAGCAGCGGGCAGGACACCGTCCGTGCCAGCCGGACCAGCGGTGCGGCGGGGGAGCGTCCACCACCCCGGTGCCCGACGACGAGCACGCACGCGCCGGCGGCGAACAGCGCGAGGGACTCGTCGGCCTCGTCGCGCACCACGAGCACCTCGGGATCCGGGTCGCCCGCCACCCGCCACGGGGCGAGCGTGCGCAGGGCCGCGTCGCGCAGGCCGGCGTCGTGGACGTCCCAGCGCCGGAGCGTGGCGTCCCCGACGAGCCCTGGGTCGACGGCGGGGTCGGACCAGACCTGCAGCACCCGCAGCCCGACCCCCCGGGCACGGGCCTCGCGCACGGCCGCGGCGGCGACCGCACCCCCGGTCCACGGGGCGAGGCCGAGCACGACGGGCCCGTCCGGCTCGCCGCCCGGCGGGACGAGGAGCAGCGTGGACCTGCCGTCGTCGACGATCGCCGCGGTGACGTCCGCGGCGTCCAGCACGAACACATCGGCCGGCCGGGCCCACACGGGCGGACAGTCGCTGCCGCGCACCGGCGTGATGCGTAGGCCGGGCGACCGGGCGTGGCAGCGACGCAGGATCCGGGCGAGCCGGGGGATCGGTGTGTCAAGCGGTACGAGCAGCACCAGCCGGGCGTCGCGCCGCGTCGCCTCGTCGACCGCGGCGTCGACCGAGCTCGCGCCCGGCACCGCGGCCACGACGGCCGGCCCGGTGCCTCCGACACGCGACGGTGTCGCACGGCCGGGTGCCGTCGTGCTCATGTCCGGGCCTCCTCACCGGCTGCCGGCCCGGTCGGCGCGACGGCCGGGTGGCCGGCGGCCTGCACGGGCGTGGCGGTGTACCGGTCGGTCCCGTTCACGGGCACAGGTCGCGGAGTCGCTCGCGCGCGAGGCGCTCGAGGAGTTCGGGGAGTGCCCCGACCGGTGCGCCGGCGAGATCCGTACGGCCGCGCCGCACCACCGCACGCACGGTCCTGCGTTCCACATCGCCGGTGAACTCGGCGCTCAGCCTCCGTACCGTCTCGTCCACGAGCACCGTCCTGGTCCTTCCCGCCGACCCGTCTCCCATACCGCGACCGTCCCCGACGGGCCGGGAGCGCGACAGGGACGAAGGACCCGCCGGGCCGGGGCGCGACGGCCCGTACGGCGCCCGTCTGCCCGGACCGCGCCACCGCGGTCAGGACGCACCGGGCAGCATCTCGACCTGCCGGTCGAGCGATCGTCGCGGCGTGGGGGCGGGGACGGGGGTCCGCGCGACGCCCACCCGGACGAGGAGCTGCGGGCACAGGCTGCCGCCGAGGACCTCGTCGGCGACCAGGGTGTGGACGGTGGGGCACTCGAGCGGCTCGGTCAGCGGCGCCGTCGACAGCGTCCGCCGGGTGGCCTCCAGCAGGACGGCACTCATCGCCTCCCCGGCGCGGATCCGGGACAGCCGGTCGTCGGAGGAGGTCCCCACGGCGAGGAGGACGGCCGCGTCCGGCCGGTCACCGTGCTCGTCGTGCATCGCGGCGTACGGGAACGGGCGCGGGGGAAGGCCGGTGCGACCCGGGACGGTGACCGGGATCGCGCCCGCGGGTACGCCGGCGTCGGCGGCCCGGCCGACGGTCCAGTCGTGCAGCTCGTCGCGGTAGCCGGCGTCGGCGAGGTGGTCCGAGGCGGCGGCGCGCCCGGCCAGCTCCAGCGTGCGCAGCAGGTCGGGGGCGTCGATGCGGCGCAGCTGCGCGCCGTGTTTCGCCGCCTGTCGGGCCAGCGCGGCGACGTGGCGGCCGGGGGCCGGGTCGAAGCCGCGCCG
>NZ_JAMXSG010000317.1:0-6015 GCF_024124365.1 Pseudonocardia sp. McavD-2-B | reverse complement strand
CGTCGTCCTCGCCGTCCCCGCCCCCGCCGCCCGCCGGCTGCTGGAGCCGGTCGCCCCGGCCGCGGCCGCCGCGGCCGGGCGGATCGAGCTCGCCTCCTCCGCGGTCGTCGCGCTCGCCTTCCGGGCCGCCGACGTCACCGGCATGCCCGGCACCTCCGGCTGTCTGGTCGCCGCGGACGAGCCCCTGTCGGTCAAGGGCGTCACCCACGCGTCGACGAAGTGGGCCCACCTCGGTGAGGACGGCCTGGTCCGGCTCCGGGCCTCGATCGGCCGGTTCGGCGAGGAGGCGGGCCTGCAGGTCGACGACGCCGAACTCGTCGCCCGTGTCCGTGCCGACCTGGCCGTGCTCGACGGCGTCGACGCCGTCCCGGTCGCGTCGTTCGTGCAGCGCTGGGGCGGCGGTCTGCCGCAGTACGGCGTGGGGCACGGCGGGGTCGTCGACGCGCTGGAGTCCGCCGTCGCCGCCGTCGGGGGGCTGGAGGTCGCCGGGTCGATGCTGCACGGGGTCGGCGTCCCCGCCTGTGTCGCGACCGCCCGGGCCGCCGCCGAGCGGCTCGCCCCGGCCCTGCCCGCCGCACGGACCGGTCGCTGAGGGCACCCTCACCGGCCGCGTACCATGCCGGACATGGCCCGCGTGGACGTCAAAGCGATCAACGACACCATCCGCTACACCATGTGGTCGGTCTTCCGGGCCGAGCCCGGCCGCCTCGGCGACGACCGCTCGGCCGCCGCCCGCGAGGCGACCGAGTACCTCGACTCGCTCGCCAACAAGGACGTCACCGTCCGCGGCGTCTACGACCTCGCCGGCGTGCGGCACGACGCCGACTACATGATCTGGTGGCACGCCTCGGAGATCGAGTCGCTGCAGGCCGCCTACTCCGACCTGCGCCGCACCACCGCGCTCGGCCGGGCGAGCGTGCCGGTCTGGAGCCAGACCGCGCTGCACCGCCCGGCGGAGTTCAACAAGAGCCACGTCCCGGCGTTCATGGCCGGTGAGGACCCGAAGCGCTACGTCTGCGTCTACCCGTTCGTGCGGTCCTACGAGTGGTACCTGCTGCCCGACGCCGAGCGTCGGACGATGCTCGCCGACCACGGCAAGGAGGCCCGGGACTACGCCGACGTGCGCGCCAACACCGTCCCGGCCTTCGCCCTCGGCGACTACGAGTGGATCCTCGCCTTCGAGGCCGACGAGCTGTACCGCATCGTCGACCTCATGCGGCACCTGCGCGGCACCGAGGCCCGCCGCCACGTGCGCGAGGAGATCCCGTTCTACACCGGCCCGCGGGTCGAGGTCGGCGACCTCGTCGCGTCCCTGCCCTGAGCGGCGGGTGGGGACCGCCGCCCGGCGGCCCCTACTCCGCGGCGGGCTCGAGGGTCAGCGACACCGAGTTGATGCAGTAGCGCAGGTCGGTGGGGGTGCCGTAGCCCTCCCCGGCGAACACGTGGCCCAGGTGGCCGTGGCAGGTCGCGCACAGCACCTCGGTGCGCGTCATGCCGAGGCTGGAGTCGGTGCGCTCGATGACGGCCTCACCCGCGAGCGGGGTGAAGAACGACGGCCACCCGCAGTGCGACTCGAACTTGGAGTCGCTGCGGAACAGCTCCGCCCCGCACGCCCGGCAGCGGTAGACGCCGGTGGTGGTCGTGTCGGTGTACTCACCGGTGAACGGGCGCTCGGTCCCGGCCTTGCGGAGCACCTGGTACTCCTCCGGGCTGAGCTGGGCCCGCCACTCGTCGTCGGTCTTCTGCACCGGCGCCGCCGGGAGCTCGGCGTCGGAGGTGGTGGTGTTGCGGCTGAACAGACCCATGCATCCACGGTAACCCGTTGATCGGTCGTGCGCCGCCGGTCGTCAGACCCAGGTGGAGAGGACGAACCCGGCCGCGTTCGCGATGACCCAGGCCGCGACGAGCAGCAGCAGCACCGTCACCCCGACGGCGGCGGCGCGCTGCGGCCCCCGGAGCCGGTTCGCCGACTCCGCGAAGTCCCCGACGCCGCGGATGTAGCCCTCCACCGAGCACGACGGCACCCGCTGCATGCGGTCCAGGTGCGCGGCGAACGCCCGCGCCTCCGGGTCGTCCGGGTCGAGGCCCAGCAGGTCGTCGTCGAACCGGGGGGACCGGTCGGAACTCATGGGCACACGATAGACGCCGGGGGTAGGTTCGCCGGGTGGCGAGCCGTGAGGTCGTGATGCTGCAGGTGGACGGGCCCGACGGGCCGCGTGAGGTCCGCCTGACCAGCCCGGACAAGGTCGTGTTCGGCGAGCTCGGCATCACCAAGCGCGAGGTGGTCGAGTACTACGTCGCGGTGGGGGAGCCGATGGCCGCCGCGCTGCGCGACCGCCCCACGAACCTGAAGCGGTTCAACTCCGGGGTGGACGGCGAGCCGTTCTTCGTCAAACGCGTCCCGAAGGGCGCGCCGGACTGGGTGCGGACCTGCACGGTGACCTTCCCCAGCGGCCGTACCGCCGAGTCGGTGTCGGTCACCGAGCCCGCGACGATCGTCTGGGCGGCGAACCTCAACACCCTCGACTTCCACCCGTGGCCGGTCCGCTGCCCCGACACCGAGCACCCCGACGAGCTGCGCATCGACCTCGACCCGCAGCCGGGCACCGACTTCGGCGACGCCGTCGTCGTCGCGCAGGCGCTGCGCGAGGTCCTCACCGAGGCCGGGCTGACCGGATGGGCCAAGACCTCCGGCGGGCGGGGCGTGCACGTCGCCTGCCCGATCCGGCCCGAGTGGGACTTCGTGCAGGTCCGGCACGCGGTCATCGCGCTCGCCCGCCGCGTCTGCCGGCGCATCCCGGAGCTCGCCACCGTCGACTGGTGGAAGGAGGAGCGCGGCGAGCGGGTGTTCCTCGACTACAACCAGGCCGCCCGCGACCGCACGATCGCCTCGGCCTGGTCGGTGCGCGGGCTGCCCGCCGCGACCGTCTCCATGCCGGTCACCTGGGACGACCTGCCCGAGGTCGACCCCGCCGGGTTCACCCTGCGCACCGTGCCCGGGCTGCTGGAGCGCCACGGAGACCCGCACGCCGGCGCGGGCGAGGACCGGGGGAGCTGCGCGACCGCGCTGGAGTGGTACGCCGAGGACGAGGCCGAGCGGGGGCTGGGTGACCTGCCCTATCCGCCGGAGTACCCGAAGATGCCCGGCGAGCCGCTGCGGGTGCAGCCGAGCCGGGCGCGGAAGCAGGACTGAGCGTCGTCACCGCCGTGGGTCCACCAGCCCGCTGCGGAAGGCGAGGATCACCGCGTTCGTCCGGTTCCCCGTCCCGGTCTTCATGAGGATCCGGTTGACGTGGGTGCGGACGGTCGCGCCGGACAGCACGAGCCCCGCGGCGATCTCGTCGTTGGACCGTCCGTGCGCCATGAGGGCCAGCACCTCGCGCTCACGCGCGGTGAGCCGGGCCAGGAGCTGGGGCGGGTCGTCGCGGTCGGGGTCGGTGGCCACGAGCGCGGCGATCACCCGGCTCGCGACGGCCGGGTCCAGCCACGCGTCGCCCGCCGCGACCCGGCGCACCGCCGGGACCAGGTCCGCCGGGGCCGCGTGCTTGAGCAGGTAGCCGCTGGCACCCGCGCGCAGGGCGCCGTACACGGCGTCGTCGTGGAAGGTGGTGAGCACCAGTACGCGGGTCAGCAGGTCCGGGTCGTCGGCCCGGTCCGCGGTGATCGCCCGCGTGGCGGCGGTCCCGTCGGTGCCCGGCATCCGCAGGTCCATCACGACGATGTCCGGGCGGTCGCGCCGCACCAGCTCGACCGCGGCGGCGCCGTCGGCGGCCTCACCGACCACGGCCAGGTCCGGGGCGCTGCGCAGGAGCATGCCCACACCGGTGCGGACGAGCGGGTCGTCGTCGGCGACGACCACGGTGACGGTCACCGCGCCCCCGCCCCGGAGCCGTCGAGCGGGAGCTCGGCACGCAGGACGAACCCGTCGCCGCCCGGGCCGGACTCGATGTGCCCGCCGACCAGCGCGGCCCGTTCGGCGAGCCCGCGCAGCCCGTGCCCGCCGACCGGCAGCCCGTGGTCCGGGCCGGCGATCCCCGGGGAGCTGCGCACGGTGATTCGCAGCCGTCCGGGCTCCCACAGCTCGTGCACCCGGACCAGTGCCCCGGCGCCGCCGTGCTTGATCGCGTTGGCGAGCCCCTCCTGCACGACCCGGAAGGCGGTCAGCTCCACGCTCGGGTCGGCCCGGCCCGGAGCGCCGTCGACGACGTGCTCGACGTCGAGCCCGGACGCGCGGGAGGTCTCCAGCAGGTGCGGCACGTCGGCCAGGCGCGGTGCGACGACGCCGTCCCCGGCCGGGGCCGGGCCGGGGGAGTGCGCGCGCAGCAGCCCCAGCATCCGGTGCATCTCGGTCATCGCCGTCACCCCGCTCGCCTCCACCGCCGCCAGCGCGGCGACCACCTCGGCCCGGGTCGGGTCGTCGTCGGGGCCCGCGGTCAGGCGGACCCGGGCCCCCGCGGTCTGCAGGACCATCGCGCTGACCGTGTGCGCCACGATGTCGTGCAGCTCCCGGGCCAGGTGCAGCCGCTCGGCCCGGACGGCGTCGGCGGCGTCGCGCTCGCGCAGCTGCTCCACCAGCCGTGTCCGCCGCTCGGCGAGGTGGGTGAGCCGCCCGACCGCCCAGACCGCGGCGAGGACGACGGCCCAGGCCAGGCACAGCGCGGCGAAGAAGCGCGACCCCACCCCACCGGCGGCGTTGGCATTGCTCACCGCGAGCGGGACCGGGCTCGCCGCGAGCACCGCGAGCGAGTACCGGGCCGGCGCCCGGCAGGCGACGGCGTGCAGCGCCACGAGGAGCCCCGCGAACGGCGCGAACCCGGGCAGCACCAGCCCGGCCAGCGCCCAGCACCACTGGAGGGCGAACACCCGGTACGGGTACCGCCACCGGAGCAGCAGGGTCGCCAGCACGACCACCTCGACGAGCGGCACCACCCACGCCGGGAGCTCCCCGCCGCCGCGCAGCCTGCTGTCGCCGCCGTGTACGTAGAGGTCGGCCCCGACCGCCAGCCCGACGACCAGGATCTCGCCGACCGAGCGGCGCCGGGTGGTCATCGCGTCCCTACCGGACGAAGATCCCGAGGAAGCTGCACAGGATCGACGGGGACTCCGGCGGCGGCCGACGCCCGCCCTCGCCGTCACCCGGGCCGGCCGGCGGCCCGGTGCCGACGCCCGTGCCGTCCTCCTCCGCGTCGCCGGACCCGGCGGGCCGCCCGTCCGGGACACCGCGGCCGGGGGACGGGTCACCGGTCCCACCGGACCGTCCACCGGGACCCGGGTCGACCGTGGCACCCGGGTCGACGGCGGGGGCGGCCGGGCGGGTCACGGCGTCGTACGGGGTGAGCAGGTGCGCCGCGACCGCCTCCTCGCTGCCGAAGCCGTCCGTCCCGGTCCGCGACGACGGCGTCGCCAGCACCAGCCCGACGACCGGCTCGTCCGCCCCGGCCGGGGACCGGCCGCTGACCTGCACCCCCGCGACGTCGATCACCTCGGTCCCGGCCGGGTCCCAGCCGCACACCGCGACCCGGACGGGTGTGGGGCCCTCGCCGTCCCGCAGTCGTCGCGACAGCGGTGGGTGGACGAGGACGGCGGTGGGCGTCACCAGGGTTCCGGTCCCGCCGAGCTCCGGGCGGCCGCCGGCGCCCGGCAGGAGGATCGCCACGAGTGAGTCGGTCATGTCGATCAGCCTCGCGGGCCCACCGACCGGTGTCATCAACTCTCTGCGGTACGTGCGGTCGAACCGTTGCGGCAGCGCCGGGATACGCCGCCGCGCCGATTCCGCGGGCGCCGCCGGTGCCCAGGATCGGACGGCACCGGGACACGGCGACACCGCCGGCGGAGCGCCCGGGGTGAGGGGACACCCACGATGACGACACCGACGACGACACCCACGACGACCACCGGCCGACCGGCCGGGACCCGACGGCCCCGGGCGGCGCTCGGTGCCGTCCGTCGCCTCGGCGTGGCCGCGGCGCTCGGTGCCGCGCTGCTCGCCGGCGGCGTCGCCGGGCATCTGGTCGG
>NZ_JAMXSG010000316.1:0-6015 GCF_024124365.1 Pseudonocardia sp. McavD-2-B | reverse complement strand
GGGGGGGGGGGGGGCCCCCCCCCCGAGCCCCCCCCCCGCCGTCGTCGTTTCGGAGAGGAACGTGCATGGCCGGGCCCGGCCCGGGGTAGCCGCTCGCGACAGTCCCGACGACACCAGGAGACCACCATGGCTCTGAACGACGACGACATCACCACCTCGAGCGGCTCCGGCCCCGAGGGCCCCGCGGACTCCGGCGCCGGCCAGGGCACCCCCGGCCAGCACGACGGCGGCGCCGACGGTGGCGCCGACAGCGGTGCGAACTGAGCTGAGCGAGCCGACGGCCGGTGCCGGATCGCCCCCCGCGGGCGCCCCGGTACCGGCCGGCGCGCGTGCGGCGTCCGGGAACGGCGCCCTCGCGCGGCTGGTCGGCTCGGACACCGACACGTTCGGCGCCCGGCACTGGGGCACCACCGCGCTGCTGCGCACCGGCGCGGACACCGGCGCGTTCCGCGACCTGCTCGACCTCGACGGCGTCGACGAGCTGCTGTCCCGCCGCGGGCTGCGCACCCCGTTCCTGCGGCTGGCCCGCAACGGGTCCGTCGTCGGCTCGGGTGACTTCACCGGCCCGGGCGGGGTGGGCGCCGAGGTCGGCGACCAGGTCCGCGACGACAAGGTCGCCGCGTTGTTCGGCGACGGCAGCACCGTCGTCCTGCAGGCGCTGCACCGCGTCTGGCCCGGCGTCATCGACTTCTGCACCGCGCTCGCCGAGGACCTCGGCCACCCGGTGCAGGCGAACGCCTACATCACCCCGCCCCAGTCCCAGGGCTTCTCCGCCCACTACGACGTGCACGACGTGTTCGTGCTGCAGCTGGCCGGGCAGAAGCACTGGCGCGTCCACGCACCGGTCCACACCGACCCGCTGCGCAGCCAGCCCTGGAGCGACCACGGCGACGCCGTCGCCGCCCGCGCCCGCGACGACGAGCCCGTGATCGACCGGGTCCTCGAACCCGGTGACGTGCTCTACCTCCCCCGCGGCTGGCTGCACTCCGCCACCGCGCTCGGCGACGTCTCGGCGCACCTGACCGTCGGCGTCCACGTGGTGACCCGGTACGCGCTGGTCGAGTCGCTGCTGGCGCTGGTCGCCTCCGACGAGCGGCTGCGCGCGAGCCTGCCGCTGGGGGTCGACCTGGCCGACCCGGAACAGCTCGCCCCGCACCTGGACGCGGTGCGCGCCGCGCTGACCGGTGCCCTCGCCGCCGTCCCCGCCGAGGACGTGTCGCGCCGGGTCCGGGGCCGGGTGTGGTCCGGCGGGCGCCCAGAGCCGGTCCGGCCGGTCGCCGCCGCCGCGTTCGCCCGCGATCTCGCGCCCGGGGACACCGTGCGCCGGCGCCTCGGGGTGCACCACCGCCTCGTCCCGGGCGATGATCGGGTCGTGCTGGAACTGGCGGAGAAGACGCTGACCCTGCCCGCCGTCGTCGCACCCGCGCTGGCGGCCCTGCTCGGCGGCGGCACCCACACCGTCGGGGACCTGCCCGGGCTGGACGCCGACGACCAGGTCGTCCTCGTCCGGCGGCTGCTGCGCGAGGGCGTGCTCGTCCCGGCCACGGCGTGACCGCGGCCCGGGAGTACCAGCACTGCGCGGAGCTCGCCGGGACGGCCGGTGACCCGGCGGAGGGCACCGCGCCGCCCGCGCGGCGCTGGTTCCTCGTCGAGCACCTCGGGCCGTGGCCGCGTCAGGCCCTGGCCGGGCTCGATCCTGCCGCCGCGTCGGCGCTCGGGGCCTGGGCCGGGGAGGAGGGCGCGCGGGTCGTGCTCGTGCGCCGGCCCGGGCGCCGGGACCGCGACGCCGTCGCACCGGGGCGGCGCTGGTTCCGCGTCGACGCCCGGCCCGGTCACGAGGACGTCCGCACCGGCATCTGGTCCTCCCCCGCCGAGCTGGCCGCCGCCGTCCACGCCGACGGCGACCCGCACCCCGACCCGCTGGTGCTGGTCTGCGCGCACGGCCGGCACGACGCCTGCTGCGCCGTCCGCGGTCGGCCGCTCGCCGCCGCACTCGTCGCCGACGACCCCGAGGGCACCTGGGAGTGCAGCCACATCGGCGGCTGCCGGTTCGCCCCCGCCCTGGTGCTGCTCCCCCACGGCCTGACCTACGGCGGCGTGACCCCGGCCGACGGGCCCGCCGTCGTGCGGGAGTACGGCCGCGGGCTCGTCGTCCCCGGTCTGCTGCGGGGGCGCTCCGCGCTGCCGCCCGCCGTGCAGGCCGCCCAGCACCACGCGCGTGCCGTCACCGGCGCGACCGGGGTGGACGACCTGGGCGTCGCGGACGTCGACTCCGACGGCCGGCCCCCCGGGCACACGTCCTGGCGGGTCACGTTCCACCACCCGGACTGCGTGGTCGAGGTGCGGGAACGGTTCGTGGAGGTGGACCGGCCGCTGACGTGTGCGGCCCGCCCGGCGGGCCGGATCCGGGTCTTCGACCTCGTCGACACCCGCACCTGACCTCCGGCGGGGCGGCCGTCGTTTCCGAAACGGAAACGACCGGCCGATCAATCCCGTCCGCACCGGAGCCCTGGATGACCTGCGGACAGGTCGTGGCGGGGCGACCCGCGCTGTCCGGTTTCGCCCGATGTGAGGCGGGAGACAGCCCGACGGCGATAACAGTGCGGTAGTGGTGTTCGGTTGCACCACTACGACGCCGTCGCCCCACCACGCTCCCCACGAAGGAACGGAAGGCCCCCATGGACCCCCAGACCCCCGTCGTCATCCTCTGCGGAGGCAAGGGCACCCGCATCCGCGAGGCATCGGAGAGCCTGCCCAAGGCGATGGTCGAGATCGGTGACCGGCCGATCGTCTGGCACATCATGAAGACCTACCGGGAGCACGGCTTCCGGCGCTTCGTCCTGTGCCTGGGGTACAAGAGCTGGGCGATCAAGGAGTACTTCCTCGACTACCGGGCCCGCTCCGCGGACTTCACCCTGTCCATGTCCGACCGGCACCGGATCGACTTCCACAACGGCGTCGACGAGGACTGGGAGATCACCTTCGCCGAGACGGGCCTGGAGGCCGCCACCGGCTCGCGCGTCCGGAAGATCGCCCAGTACGTCGACACCGAGAACTTCTTCCTCACCTACGGCGACGGCGTCGGCACCGTCGACATCACCGCCCTGGCCAAGGAGCACGAGCAGTCCGGGAAGATCGGCACCGTCACCGGGGTGCACCCGACGTCGAAGTTCGGCGAGATGAACGTCGAGGGCGAACGGGTCGTGGAGTTCAACGAGAAGCCCACCCAGGTGACCGGCTTCGTCTCCGGCGGGTACTTCGCCTTCCGCCGCGAGTTCCTCGACTCCTACCTCGGCGAGCCCGACGACGACGGCGTGTGGCTCGAGCACGAGCCGCTGCAGCGCCTGGCCCGCGACGGGCAGCTCAACGTGCACCGCCACGAGGACTTCTGGTCGGCGATGGACACCTTCAAGGACTTCGAGTACCTCAACAGCCTGTGGGCGCGCGACCAGGCGCCCTGGAAGATCTGGGCCTGACCGGCCGTCACCGGGGATCGGGGAGCGACGACTCCCCGGCCCGGTGGCTCATCAGGTCCCCCGGCTGGCAGCCCAGCGCCTCGCAGATCGCCGACAGCGTCGAGAACCGGATCGCGCGGGCCCGGCCGTTCTTGAGCACCGACAGGTTCGCGTGCGTGACCCCGACCCGGCGGGCGAGCTCGGTGAGCGTCATCCCCCGCTCGGCCAGCAGCGTGTCGAGATGGATCTCGATCGCCGACTCCGGTTCCGCGGGCACCGCTACACCGTCCCGTCGAGGTCACGGCGCATCCCGACGCCCTCGACGATGATCGAGCGCAACAGCAGGACGCCGACGCCGACGGCCACCGTCGACCACTCGAGCGCCGCACCGAACGCCGGGCCCAGCTCGCCGCCGACGGTCGCACCGGCCAGCACGTGGCTGCGCAGGTACGCGGTGTCCATCGCCTCGACCAGGGCCCACACCGGCTGCCCGACCAGCGCCCAGCCCAGCAGACCCACCCGGCGCGGCAGACCGTCGCAGAACAGGCCCCGCTCCCGCGCCAGGTCCAGCGCCCGCAGCGCGAGGCCGATGACCACCGCCCCGTAGAGGGCGGGCAGGAGCTGCGGCAGCTCGGCGAGCACCGAGCCGAGGCGCGGCGAGTCCTGTCCCATCACCAGGGGCGATCCCTCGATCATCCGCGCGGAGTCCGCCAGCGGCGGGTGGTCGTATCCCAGCTCGAACACGTACGACGTCGGCTCCCCGGCCAGCGCCTGCCCGATCTTCCCGACCGCGGCCGCGGCCAGGAACGCCAGCGCGACCGCCAGCAGCACGAAGTAGAGCCTCGCGACCAGCCGGACGGCGCTCAGCATCCACGAATCCACTGTCATGACATCCCCCCGGATGCATCGTTCTTCGATACGTCGAAGAACAGTACACCGAAGAACGATATACTCAGGACGGCGTCGCGCTCAGCGCCTCCGTCGGATTCAGGTCCGCGTACTGCGCCACCGACCCGTTGCGCACCGCCCCCCACAGCTGCGCGCTGCGCCGCTCGTCGAGGTAGACGACCGACTGCTCCCCCTCGCGCCCCAGCCCGGCCACCGGCGCGGTCACGAACGCCACACCCGAGCCGCGCAGGTTGCGGTTCTCCAGGGCCAGCTGCACCAGCCCGGTGTTGGACAGCGAGTCGTCCACGCTCACCGCGTCGCCGACGCTGGTCGCGAACGCGTAGAGCGCGGTCGGGTCGGTCGTGGCCTTCTCCTGGACCGTCGCGAGCAGTGCCTTGATGGCGTTCTGCTGGCGGGCGGCGCGGTCGATGTCGCCGTTCGGGAGGCCGTAGCGCTGGCGCACGTAGGCCAGCGCCTGGGCGCCGTCCAGGTGGTTCTCCCCCGCCCGGAAGTCCACACCGGCATTGCTCGTCGCCTGCGCCACCTGCACGTCGATGCCGCCGACGGAGTCGACGAGCGAGGTGAACCCGGCGAAGTCGACGACGCCGAAGTGGTCCACCCGCACCCCGGTCAGCTTCTCCACGGTCCGGATGAGCAGCGGGGCGCCACCGAACGCGTAGGCGGCGTTGATCTTGTTCATGCCGCGGCCGGGGATGTCGACCCAGGAGTCGCGCGGGATCGACACGACGCTCGCGTGCTCGCCGTCGGGGGCGAGGGTGCCGAGCATGATCACGTCGGAGCGCTGGGAGCCCGCGTCGACGCCCGGGGCGGCGTCGATGCCGGTGGTGGGGGCCTCGGCGCGGGAGTCGGTGCCGACGAGCAGGAACGTGGTGCCGCCGAACGTCGCCGGACGGCTGCTGGCGTCGATCCCGCGGAACGCGTCCGGGATGCGAGCGATGCCACCGCCGATGCTCGAGGTCAGGTAGGCGACCACACCCCCGATCGCGAGGAGCAGCACGAGGACGAGCGCCAGAAGGACGGCAAGCACCCGCCGCCCGCGACGCCGGGGCCGTCCGTCGCGCAGGCCGGGCGCGACGGCGTCGTGCCGGGGCGGGGGGACGGCGATGCGCATCGGGTCTCCTGGATCTCCGTGGACGGTCGTCCGGTTCGTCGCCACCGGGCGTCCGCCGTTACGTGCCACCGCACGGTCCCACTCCCGGTGCCGCGCAACGTCACCGGTCGTCGCAGGTCAGCGGCTCGGCGCGCACACAGCGCAGTCACAGAGGGGTGCTGTGTCATCAGATGTGGGGAACCGACGGCCCTCTCGCTAATGGTCCGGACGGACCAGGCGAACTCAGGGGCAGAACGGCCGCACGGCCGTCGCGGACCGAGGAGGAACCCATGAGCGTCACGCCCGAGACCCCCGCCACCGTCGGCACCGGCACCGCTCCGGTCGCCATCCCGGCGCCGCGCGGCGCCGCGGAGAACGGCGCGCTGCCGCCCGTCGCGGCCACCCCGGTCGCGGTCGACCTGTGCCGCTGCGGGCATGAGATGCCCTGTGTCAACCCGCCGCTTGTTGATCTTCGAGGAGGCGTTGGAGGGCGCGGTGTCGGGTGGGGTCGTAGGCGAGGTTGTCCTGCCAGCAGTGCCAGATGACGAACAGCCAGGCGCG
>NZ_JAMXSG010000315.1:0-6124 GCF_024124365.1 Pseudonocardia sp. McavD-2-B | reverse complement strand
GCAACGCCGGGGCGGGCGCCGCGCTCGCCGGCGGGGCGACGCTGCTGGTGTTCCTCGACGTCGACTGCCTGCCCGGGGACGGCCTGGTCGACGGCTACCTCCGCGCCGCGGCACGACGCCCGGACGCACTGCTGTGCGGGCCGGTCACCTACCTGCCGGCGGGGGTGCTGCCGGAACGGGACCTGCACCGTCACACCGACCCGCACCCGGCGCGCCCGGCGCCGGCCGACGGGGCACTGGTCGCCGAGCCGCGCCGGGAGCTGTTCTGGTCGCTGTCGTTCGCCGTCACCGCCGACGCGTGGCGGGCCGGCGGCGGGTTCTGCGAGGACTACGCCGGCTACGGCGGCGAGGACACCGACTTCGCGCTCTCCTGCGGGCTGGACCTGGTGTGGGTGGGCGGGGCGCACGCGTACCACCAGCACCATCCGCCGGCCCGGACCGACCCGGCCCGGATCGCCGAGATCGTCGGCAACGCCCGGCTGTTCCACGACCGCTGGGGGTGGTGGCCCATGGCGGGCTGGCTGCGCGAGCTGCACGCGACGGGCGCAGTGGAGTTCGACCCGGTGCGTGACGTGTTGCGGGTCGGGTGAGACCGGCCGGAGCGACGTCCGGGCGAGCGGCAGCGGCCGACCGTCTCAGCGCGGGGTCACTCCGGGCCCTGGGAGCGCAGTTCCTCCACCCGTCCCATCGCCTCGCGCAGGTCGGTCAGCCACTCGTCGGCGTGCCGGCCGACCAGCCGCACCGACCAGGCCAGCGCGTCCGACCGGGACCGGGCCACGCCGGCGTCGACGAGGGTGTCGAGCACCGCCCGCTCGGGCTGACGCAGCCGGGTCATCACCGGCACCGAGATCGTCGTGAACAGCTCGCGCGTCCCGCCGATCCGTGCGCCCCAGGCGACCTTGCGCCGGTAGCGGCTCTCGGCCTCGCGGGCGATCTCGATCCGCCGGTCCCGGGTCTCCTCGCGGAACCGCGAGATCCGCCCGGTCTCGGCGGCCGCGGCGTCGGCCCGTCCCGCATCGGTGTCGGAGTGGTCGCCGCCCGGCGGGGGCAGCTCCCCCACCACGACGATCTCGTCCCGGTCGACCGTCACCTCCGGCGCGCCGGTGAACCACCCGTCGGGCAGCCGTCCGGTGAACCACGCCGCGGCGTCGTCGGCCGGGGGGAGGTCGGCCTGCTGCCAGCCGCCCCGTCCGCGTCCTCGTCCTGTCATCGCGCACCTCCCGCATCGATGATTACAGGATTACACCGTAATGAGCTGGGACGCCAGCAGGACGGCGCCGAGGGTCACCATCGCGGCGCCCGCGACCCGGGACACGACGCGCGCCGCGGCGGGCCGCGCGGCCAGGACGGTGCGGGCGCCGACGCCCACGCCGGTGTAGACGAGGGCACAACCCAGCACGTGCACCAGGCCGAGCAGGAGGATCTGCCCGCCGACGGGGACCGCGGCGGCCGGGTCGGTGAACTGCGGCAGCAGCGCCAGGAACAGCAGCAGCGCCTTCGGGTTGAGCCCGCTGACCCCGGCGCCGCGGACCAGGTCGCCCAGCCCGGATCCGCCGCCGTCCACGGCCGCGGCGGCGGGGCCGGCCGGGCGGAGCAGCGTCGTCGCGCCGAGCACCAGCAGGTAGGCGGCACCGACGGCGGTGAGCACGGTGAGGACCTCCGGCCGGCGCGCGACGACCGCCGCAATCCCGGCCGCGACGAGCGCGGCGAGTGCCAGGTGCCCGCTGAGCAGCCCCGCCAGCGACGGCAGCACCGTCCGCCCGCGCAGCCCCGCGCGGATCATGTACGCCCAGTCCGCGCCGGGCGTGAGGACCAGCAGCAACGACAGGCCGGAGAACCCCAGCACGCTTCCGATCGGCATGCCCCGACGGTAGGCAGGATGCGCCGCCAGGTGTTCCCGATGTTCCCATCACACGCCCTGTATTGTGCAAAAATCCCCTCCGTGGACGTGATTGATCGGAAGATTCTTGCCGAGCTGCAGGCCGACGGCCGTCTGACCGTCACCGAGCTGGCCGAACGGGTGCGGCTGTCGGTGTCGCCGTGCCACCGCAGGTTGCGCGCCCTGGAGTCCTCCGGGGCGATCGCGGGCTACCGCGCCCACCTCGACGCGCACCGGCTCGGCCTGGGCTTCGACGCGCTGGTGTTCGTGACCATGCACGAGGCCGTGCAGGACACGGTGCAGGCGTTCGAGTCGGCCGTCGAGGACATCGAGCAGGTCGTCGCCGCCCAGCGGCTCTTCGGCGACCCGGACTACCTGCTGCGGATCATCACCCGGGACCTGCCCGCGTTCCAGCGGCTCTACGACGAGCGCCTCACCACCCTGCCCGGGGTGCAGCGGCTGTCCTCGACGCTGGTCATGAAGGACGTCGTCGCCGGCCGGGGGCTGCCGCTGGAGCACGGGCTCGCCCCCGGCCGGGCCGGGTGAGACGCTGGCGCCCGACCAGCTGAGAAGGGCCGATCATGACGAGCACGTTGCAGAAGACGCTCCACCACTGGGTCGCGGGAGCGCGGGTCGAGGGCACCTCCGGGCGGACGTCCGAGGTCACCGACCCGGCCACCGGCGAGGTCACCGCGCACCTGCCCCTCGCGAGCGCCGACGAGGCCGCCGCGGTGATCGCCGCCGCGAAGGCCGCGTTCCCGGCCTGGCGCGACACCTCGCTCACCACGCGCACCCAGATCCTGTTCCGCTTCCGCGAGCTGCTCGACGCCCGCGCCCCGGAGCTGGCCGCGCTGATCACCGCCGAGCACGGCAAGGTGCTCTCCGACGCCGCGGGCGAGGTCGCGCGCGGCCAGGAGGTCGTCGAGTTCGCCTGCGGGATGCCGCACCTGCTCAAGGGCTCGGCGACGGAGAACGCCTCCACCGGCGTCGACGTGCACTCGGTGCGCCAGCCGCTGGGCGTCGTCGGGATCATCAGTCCGTTCAACTTCCCGGCGATGGTCCCGATGTGGTTCTTCCCGGTCGCGATCGCCACCGGCAACACCGTGGTGCTCAAGCCCTCGGAGAAGGTGCCCTCCGCCGCGCTCTGGATCGCCGAGCTGTGGTCCGAGGCCGGCCTGCCCGACGGCGTGTTCAACGTCCTCAACGGGGACAGGACCGCCGTCGACGCGCTGCTGACCAGCCCGGACGTCAAGTCCGTCAGCTTCGTCGGCTCCACCCCGATCGCCCGCTACGTCTACGAGACCGGCACCGCGCACGGCAAGCGCGTCCAGGCGCTCGGCGGGGCGAAGAACCACATGGTCGTGCTGCCCGACGCCGACCTCGACCTCGCCGCCGACCAGGCGGTCAACGCCGGGTTCGGCTCCGCGGGCGAACGCTGCATGGCCGTCTCCGCGCTCGTGGCCGTCGGCGCCATCGCCGACACCCTGGTCTCGAAGATCGCCGACCGGGCCCGCGCCCTGCGCACCGGCGACGGCCGCCGCTCCTGCGACATGGGCCCGCTGGTCACGCGGGCCGCCCAGGAGCGTGTGTCGGGCTACATCGACGCCGGCGAGTCCGAGGGCGCCACCGTCGTCGTCGACGGCAGGCAGGGCGAGTTCGACGCCGACGGGTCCGGCTTCTTCGTCGGCCCCACCCTGCTCGACCACGTCGGCACCGACATGTCCGTCTACACCGACGAGATCTTCGGCCCGGTGCTGTCGGTGGTGCGCGTCGAGACCTACGCGCGCGCCGTGGAGCTGATCAACGCCAACCCCTACGGCAACGGCACCGCGATCTTCACCAACGACGGCGGCGCCGCCCGCCGCTTCCAGAACGAGGTCGAGGTCGGCATGATCGGCATCAACGTGCCGGTGCCCGTGCCGATGGCCTACTACAGCTTCGGCGGCTGGAAGAACTCGCTGTTCGGCGACACCCACGCGCACGGCACCGAGGGCGTGCACTTCTTCACCCGGGGCAAGGTCGTCACCACCCGCTGGCTCGACCCGAGCCACGCCGGGCTGAACCTCGGCTTCCCGACCAACACCTGAGGTCACCCGGCGCCGGTGCATCCGGACACCGTCCGCGGCCGTCCGTCCGGCACACCGACGTACAGCACGATCGCGGGCAGCCGCGGGCGTTCGCCGGAGCAGCTCGGGGGCAGGGTTCCGCGGCCGACCCGCCCCGTCCGCGGCGCCCGACCACGCGGTCCGGGGCCGCACGTGTGAGGGCGGCCGCCGGAGGTACCCCTTCCGCATGACCTCCTTCCTGGGACGACTGGTGGACCGGCTGCGCGGACGCGGCCCGGCCGAGGACGTCGAGCCCGACCCGAACCTGGCCAACTCCCGCGAGACCGGCGGCCTGCCCCGGGAGGACGGCGACTCGGCGTCCACCACCGGCACCGGCGCGTCGGGCGAGTTCGTGGGCCGCGTGGCCGGGCGCGACGAGGGCTACGCGGGCCGGACCGGCGCCGAGGCCCGCGCGGAGGCGCTCGCCGAGGAACACCGCGAGGACGAGGCCCGCTGACCGGTCCCCCGGCCCCGGGACCGGACCCGGGGGCGGTGCCGGGCTCAGGGGGTGAAGAGCACCTTCACCGCACCGTCGGTCTTGTCCTGGAACATCGAGTAGGCCTGGGCGGCCTCCTCCAGCGGCATCCGGTGGGTGGCGAAGTGGTCGACGCCGAGCGGGTCGTCGTCACCGAGCAGCGGGAGCAGGTCGGGGACCCAGCGCCACACGTTGGCCTGCCCCATCCGCATCTGCACCTGTTTGTCGAACAGGGTGAGCAGCGGCAGCGGGGTGGCGCTGCCGCCGTAGACCCCCGACAGGGAGATCGTGCCGCCCCGGCGCACCGCGCCGATCGCCAGCTCCAGCGCCGCGGTGCGGTCGCTGCCCGCGGTCTTCATGACCGTGCGGCCCAGCCCGGAGGGCATCGCGGCCACGACCTTCTGGGCGGCGGCCGCGACCGGGGACCCGTGGGCCTCCATGCCGACCGCGTCGATGACGGCGTCGGCGCCGCGGCCCCTGGTCATCGACCGGATCGCACCGAGCACCTCGTCGTCGCCGTGGCTCAGGTCCAGCGCCGGGATCCCACGCGCCTCGACCCGGGCCAGCCGCTCGGGCACGAGGTCGACGCCGACCACCTGCCGCACGCCCAGGTGGGCGGCGATCCGGGTGCACATGTCCCCGATCGGTCCGAGCCCCAGCACCACCAGCGTCCCGTCGGCGGGGGTCGCGGCGTACTGCACGGCCTGGTACGCCGTCGGCAGCACGTCGGACAGGAACAGGAACCGGTCGTCCGGCGGCCCCTGGGGCACCCGGATCGGCAGCGAGTTGCCGAACGGCACCCGCAGGTACTCGGCCTGTCCGCCGGGCACCTGACCGTAGAGCGCGGTGTAGCCGAACAGGGACGCGCCGGTCCCCTGTTCGCGGTTCTGCGTGGTCTCGCACTGGGACTGCAGGCCGCGCCCGCACATCCAGCAGTGCCCGCAGCTGACGTTGAACGGGATCACGACGCGGTCGCCGACCGACAGCTCGGTGACGGCGGGCCCCACCTCGGCCACCACGCCCATCGGCTCGTGGCCGAGGACGTCGCCGGGCGACAGGAACGGGGTGAGCACCTCGTAGAGATGCAGGTCGGAGCCGCACAGGCCGGAGCTGGTGATCTGCACGACCACGTCGTCGGGCTGCTCGACGACCGGGTCGGGGACGGTGTCCACCCGGACGTCGCGGCGGCCGTGCCAGGTCAGGGCACGCATGGGGTCCTCCTCGATGTCGCCGGTGGTGCGGGCGCCCGGCTACCCGGGCGCCTCCCGGCGAAACCGGCATGGGCGTCCGGCCGGCGGGTAGGCGTCGGCGGTCACACCCCCACCACCGGAGGACCGCCATGGAGCCCCAGCCCGTCACCGAGGACCCGGCCGGCCCGGCCGACGGCGTCACGAACCGCCTCGAGCCGTACGTCGCCTGGCTCGCGACACAGGTCGGCGACGAGGCGACGCGGCGCCGCTACCGCGAGGTCGCCGAGGCGTTCCTGCGTTTCTCCGCCGCGGACCGGGGTGCGCCGGGGACCCGTGGTCAGCGGTTCGTCGTCGCCCACCGCGACCGGGCCGCCCCGGAGACCACACGGGCCGCGATGGACCGCCTGGTCGAGTACGACGCCGTCGTGCGGTGCACGCTCCCCTTCGACGCCTGAGGCCGCGGCAGCGCGCGCCC
>NZ_JAMXSG010000314.1:0-6132 GCF_024124365.1 Pseudonocardia sp. McavD-2-B | reverse complement strand
GCCGCCGAGGGGGCGGCGGCCGGGGCGGCCAGCGAGGCGATGGTGGCCGGGTCCGCGATCGGCGAGGCGGCGTCGTCCGCGGCGGCCCGCGGGGCGGGCACGGCGGCGGGGAGCGCAGCGTCCTGGTTCGACACCGACGACGATCCCGCCGTGTCGAACCAGGACGTCACGGTCGCGGACAGGTCGCCGGAGCCGACACCCGCGTGGGCGGTGGCGGCGATACCGCCCACCGCGACGACGGCGGCGGTGATCCGGGTCGAGGCCGCCCAGCGCGAGCCGTCCTCGGCCCGGGCGTCACGGGCGTGCCGGACGTGCGGACCTGCGGAGAACGAGCCGACCGGGACCCCGATCCCGGCCACCGCGAACTGCGGGGCCAGGAGCGCGAGGCTCGCCTGCCGGCTCCGGGGGGAGCGATGCCGTGCCACGACCCTTCCTTCCGGATCCCGGAACGGCGGACAACCCGTGGGGAGCGGGCGGCCCCCTGGGGAGGAGCCGCGTCCGGTTCGTGACCGTTCCGTGATCTGACACCGACGCTAGCCGGACGCACCGGACGGACAAACCCGATCGGGTGATCACGAGACCGACGGGACGTTGCGGGCGGTGAGCGGACGACGCCGGCCACTCGCCCCGGCCACCTGCCGTTCACCGTGGCGTCGGTCCGGCCGATCCACCTCGGACAGGGCCCTGAGCTGGGCTTTCCGTCGGCCGCGCGCCGCGGCCGAGTGGTCGTGGCCGGGGGCGTCGCGGTCCACCCCCTCACCCACAGTGAGGGCGTGTGCGCGGCGGCTCCCCGACGCGCGCTCCGCGGACGCGGCCGGCCCGGGACCCGTTCGGCGCACCTCGTCGTCGACGGCGCGTGCACCCGCTCACCCGGTGCCCGGATTGCCGCCACGGTGCCGCGGGGGTTGTCTGGACGGGTGCGCCGCCTCCTGGTCCCCCTGCTGACGTGCGCGTTGCTGGTCGTCCTGGCGCCGGCGGCCCTCGCCGCCCCGGCACCGGCCACCGCGGCCGCCGCCCCCGTCCGGTACGTCGCGCTCGGTGACTCCTACGCCGCGGGCGTCGGGGCCCGGCCGGACCCGGCCACCGGCGACTGCCGGCGCAGCACCGCGTCCTACCCGGCGCTGTGGGCGGCCCGGCACGACCCGGCGTCGTTCGTCAGCGTCGCGTGCAGCGGCGCCACCAGCGGCGAGGTGATCGCCCGGCAGGTGCGCACCGTCTCCGCCGACACCACCCTGGTGACGATCACCGTCGGCGGCAACGACACCGGGTTCGGTCCGGTCCTGGCCGCCTGCAGCACCGCCCGCGACGACGAGACCTGCCTGCGCGCCGTCCGGGGCGGGGAGCGTGCCGCCCGCTGGGTCGCGCCCGGCGGGCTGATCTCGACCATCGTCGGGGTCCGGCTGCAGGCCCCCGGCGCGACGATCCTGGTCCTGGGCTACCCGCGGCTGTTGGAGCCGGGCGCCGACTGCGACGTCCCCGGCGTCCCGAACGCCGTCCGCCGGGAGGCGTTGAACCGGGCCGCCGACACCCTCGACGCCGCCCTGGCCGACGCGGCAGGGCGGTTCCGGGGCCGGTTCGTCGACGTCCGTGCCGCGTTCGCCGGGCACGGGATCTGCTCCGCCGACCCGTGGATCACGCCCCCGCCCGCGTCGGCCCCGGCGGTCTACCACCCGACCGCCCAGGGCTACCGCGATGGCTACCTGCCCGCGTTCGAGGCGGCCGTCACCCTCCCCTGACCACCAGGTCCTCGCCCGCTCGTCCCCCAGCGGACACCCGCTCGACATCGGCCGGACCGGCCACGCCACGATGGTTCCCAGGCACCGCCCCCGATCCTGAGGACCCACCTCGTGCGACGCCTGCCCGGAACCCTCCTCGTCCCCGCCGCCCCCCTCGCGACGGCCACGTCCGCCCTCGCCGACTCCGACCGTCCATGGCCCGGTCCGGAGGTCGTCGCGCACCGCGGCGCCTCCGCCGACGCCCCGGAGAACACCCTCGCCGCCGCCGACGAGGCGCTGGCCCAGCGGGCCGACGCCGTCGAGGTCGACGTCCAGCGCACCGCGGACGGTCACCTCGTGCTCGTCCACGACGCCACGCTGGCCCGCACCACCGACGTCGCACAGGTCTTCCCCACCCGCGCCATCGCACCGGTCGGCGCGTTCACCCTCGCCGAGCTGCGCCGTCTCGACGCCGGGTCGTGGTTCTCCCCCGCCTCCGCCGGGGAGCGCATCCCCACCCTCGGGGAGTTCACCGACCGGCTCCGCGGTCGCGCGGACCTGCTGGTCGAGCTGAAGGGCCCGGCGCGGTACCCGGGAATGGAGAAGGAGGTCGCCTACGAGCTCGACGGCCGGCGCGGGGTCGTCGTGCAGTCCTTCGACCACGACGTGATGCGCAGCTTCGCCGAGGCCGCCCCGGAGGTCCCGGCCGGATGGCTGTTCGACGGGCGTCCGACCGCGGCGCAGCTCGACGACGCCGCCGCCCACGGGGTCACCCAGATCAACCCGTCGTTCGAGGTCGTCGACGCCGCGCTGGTCGCGGAAGTCGCGGCGCGCGGGATGCAGACCGGGACGTACACGGTCGACGACCCCGACGACATGCGGCGGATCGCGGCCACCGGGGTGGACCGGATCATCACCGACCGGCCCGCGGTGCTGCGGACGGTCCTCGCAGGCTGACGCGATCCGCGTCCGCGCCGCCGACCCACCGCCGACATCCACCTCACACCACGCGCCCTAGACTTCCCCTCGCGGCGCGGGCACCTTCCCGGCCGGTGAGTGGAGGATCGGGGATGACGGCTGTACGGCGGCCAGGACTGCTCGTCCCGGCGGCACTGGCCCTGCTCCTGGTGGCGGGCTGCGGCAGCTCGCTGGCGACCCAGCCGGGTTCGTCGTCCCGCACGGTCGTCACGACCCAGAACCGCCCGTCCAGCCCTTTCTGCGACGCCGTCGAGGCGAGCCGCACCGCCACCCAGCCGTTCAGCGGGGTGGGCATCGGCCGCTCGATCTCCGATGTCGGCGAGGTCACCGCGAACGTCCGGCAGGCCAACCAGCAGGTCACCTCGCTCGCACCGCAGGAGATCCGCGCGGACTTCGAGCGGGTGGACCAGCTCGTCGAGCGTCAGCTCGACCTGCTGGAGGCCAACGGCGGGGACACCCTCGCCGTCGCCCGTGACCCGGAGATCGCGCAGGACCGGGCGGACCCGGACTACCAGGCCGCGTCGCAGCGGATCCGGGACTACGTGCGGTCGACCTGCGCCTGACCGTCGACGACGACCGGTGCGGTCCGCCGCCACCCCAGGTAGCGGTCGGCCTCGACCAGCAGGGCCCCGCCCAGCCACATCGCGACGACCGCGTCGTCGCCGAGGCCGAACACGGTCAGGAACGCCTCGGGCACCAGGTCGACCGGCGACACCAGGTAGGCCAGGGCCATCAGGAACAGCGCGACCCGGCCCTTGCCGAGGTGCGGGTAGGTGCCGCGCCAGGCGTCGCCGGCCATGGCGGGCAGCGCCCGGAACCGTTCGACGGGTCCGGGCTCGCCGGGGCGGCCGCGACGGGTGAGGGCACGGAAGAGTGTCGCGAACGCGGCCGTGCGGCCGGCGCGGCGACCTGCGGTGGCACTCGCTGCAGTCATGTCCGGTCCAACGCACGGCACACCCCGGTCGTTCCCGGCGAAACGGTCACGTCACACCGGGGACGACCGGGGCGGGGTCAGTGCGAGGCGAGGTAGATGTCGCGCAGCACCCCGGCCTCGGTGCTCATCTCGGCCAGCCGCTGCTTGACGACGTCACCGATGCTGATCATCCCGACGAGCCGTCCGTCGTCGACGACGGGCAGGTGGCGGTGACGCCAGCGGTTCATCAGACCCATGGCCTCGGTGAGCGAGTCCTCCGGCGAACAGGTCACGACGTGCCGGGTCATGACGTCGGCGACGGTGAGATCCAGCAGGCCCGCGCCGTCGGTGGCGAGCCGGCGCACGATGTCGCGTTCGGAGACGATGCCGTCGACGCGTTCGCGACGGCCGTCGTCGGAGACGACGAGCGCGCCGATCGCCGGCGGACCGGCGAGCCGGGTCGCGGCCTCGGCGATGGTGTTCCACGACAACGCGGTGTGCACCGTGTCGCCCTTGATCCGCAGGATGTCCGACACCTTCATGGAACTCTCCCTTCGACGTCCCTATTGTTGCGCTTGCGCAGTAGTTGTGCAATGGCAAAGATTGATCGACGCATCGGTCAGCGCGGAGTAAAGATCGCCGGTGAGGGAGGTGGACGGGATGACCGACGCACACGGCCGAGATCGGGATCACCCGGACGGCGCGACGGTGGAGGCGGGCCTGGCGCTCGCGCGCGCGTTCACCGGCATCAGCGTGCGCGCGGTGGCGGCGGCCGGGGACGCCGTGACCGTGCCCCAGCTGCGGGTCCTCATGCTGATCGCGGACGCGGGGCGCACCAACGTCACCGCGGTCGGTCGTGAACTCGACGTCCACCCGTCGAACGCCACCCGGGTGCTCGTGCGTCTCGGGCGGGCCGGCCTGGTCGAACGCCGCCCCGACCCGGACGACCGGCGGCACCTGCTCGTCGAGCTCACCCCGGCCGGACGGGAGCTGATCCGCGAGGTCGACGCCCACCGTCGCGCCGCGGTCGCCGACCTGCTGGGCCGGGTCCCGCCCGAGCGACGAGTGGGCGCGGCCGACCTGCTGTCCGCGCTGGCCGACGCGGCCGCCCCGCCGACGCCCTAGGATCGGAGGGCGTGAGCGAGGACGCCCCGACCGACGTCGCATCCCTGCGGGCCGCCGTCGCGGCGGGGGCGCGCCCGCGGTTCGTCCCGTTCTGGGGTTCCGAGCCCGCCCCGGGCGACGTGCACGTGCTGAGCCAGTGGCATCCGTCGCCGTTCGTCGTCGACGGGGTCCGCTACGCCACCGCCGAGCGCTGGATGATGGCGGCCAAGGCCCGCACCTTCGGCGACGACGACGCGCTGGACCGCGTCCTGTCCGACGACGACCCGGACACCGCCAAGCGGGCCGGGCGCGAGGTCCGGGGCTTCGACTCGCAGGTGTGGGCCGCGCGCCGGGTCGAGGTCGTCGTCGAGGGCAACCGGGCGAAGTTCCGCTCCGCCGAGCGGCTCACCGCGGCCCTGCTGGGCACCGGCGACGCGGTGCTCGTCGAGGCCTCCCCCGTCGACCGGATCTGGGGCATCGGCCTGGCCGCCGACGACCCCGACCTCGGCGCGCCGGACCGCTGGCCCGGCCGGAACCTGCTGGGCTTCGCCCTGATGCGGGTGCGCGCCGGGCTCGGGAGCCACTGACCCCGACCGGCCCGGATCAGACCGCCCCGGGGTACCGGGAGCGGCGCGGACGGCGGGCCCGGCGCGCCACCAGCACCGCCCCCACCCCGGTCGCGACGGCGCCGCCGACGTAGGGCACGGCGGCCCGGGCGATCTCCCCCGCCCGTCCGACGAGCGCCGCACGCCGCGCCGCGAGACCCGCGCCGAGCCGGTCCAGGCTCGCCCGCAGCTCGCGCGCGGCGTCGACGACCTGGTCGTCGCGGCCGTCGGACCGCGCGGAGAGCCGGTCCCGCAGCTGCGCCGCGGAGACATCGCTGAGGTCGACCTCCTCGGCCGTGTCCTCCGGCACCTCGCCGGCCCGGCCGGCCCCTGCGTCGTGACGCCCCACGACTCCCCCTCACATCCGGCGGACCGCCCGCCGGCCCGCCGAGACAGTGAACCCGCCACGGGCCGCTCCGCGCACCCTCAGGACATTCTCAGACCATCACCGTTGCAACGTAGAGCAGTCGCGATATATCGTGATGACACACGAGCCGATCGACAAGGAGGCTCACGACGAGAGGACCACACGTCATGACCACGCGCGACATGTTCCGGAGCCCCTTCGGGCCCCGCATCCACCGACACCCCCGGGGCCACCGCGGCGCCGGGTTCCCCTGCGGCCCGGAGGAGGCAGCCATGCACGACACCCCCGACGTCCACGGCGACGACCGTGACGACCCCCGCGACGAGGGCGGACCCGGCCACCGCCACGGTCGCGCCCACCGCCGCGGACGCGGCCCCGGCGGCCGGGCCTTCGGTCCCGGCCGCGGGTTCGGCCCCGGAGGCCCGTTCGGTCCCGGAGGCTTCGGCCCGG
>NZ_JAMXSG010000313.1:0-6171 GCF_024124365.1 Pseudonocardia sp. McavD-2-B | reverse complement strand
GGGCGGCCGACAGCTCACCGGAACCCGGCCCCGCGGCGCCGGTCTGCGCGGCGCCGGGATGCCCGCCGGCCCGGGCCGAGGGGGCCTCGGGGAGGGGCGCCGGCGTGTCCGGCCCGGTCAGCTCGGTGACGATCTCGTCGCCCTCGACACCGTGCGGTCCGACGGCCTGCATCCGCAGGGACGTCCCCGCCGGCAGCCCGCCCCGGCGCACGCGGCCGCCGAGGTGCGTCGCGAGCGACCGTGCCCAGAGCAGGACGGTGACGTGGTCGACGTCGGGCAGGGTGACCCGCACCGTGTCGTCGTCGCGACGTGTGGTTCCGGACGGCGGAACCAACCGGCGGGCCCGGGTGACCATGTCGTGCAGGGCTCCCACCGTCGCCGTACCGGTGACGGTCTCGAGGTCGCCGTCGACGAGGTCGAGGACGATCGACCGCTCCGCCGTACCGGGTGGCCCCGTCGGGGCCGCGGGGGCCGTCGGTGCCGCAGCCGGGCCGCTGTCCCGGACACGGGCCGCGGCGGACGCGCTCGCCCGATCGGACCTCGTGTCGGCCTCCGGGGGGTTCGGCTCGCCCGCAGCCCGCTCGGCAGCCACGGTCGGCTCGCCCGCAGCCCGCTCGACGGCCACGACCGGCTCCGGAGCGAGAGCCCCGTTCCGGTGGCTGTCGACGAAGCCTGGCCCGGCTGCCGGGTCGGCCCCGTGGCCGTCGCCGGGCCGGTGGGCCGCGTCGTGCCGTGCTCCGTTCCGCGGGGCGGCGTCGGCCGGGCCGTGGGACCCGTTGCGGTGCGCGGTCGCGGGCGGCTCGGGGGCACGCCACTCGGCCAGGAGGGCGTCGGCGAGCGGCGACCCGCCTGCCGCGTCGGGTGTCCACGACGGGCCGGTCCACGACGGGTCCCGGGGTGCCGCCGGTGCCGGCCCGTCCGCGAGGAGCCCGGAGACGCCCAGCGGGTCCGCGGGGTCGATGCCCGCGGGTCGTCGACCTCCGGCGTTCGTCGTGTCGCCCGACGCCCGGTCGGACGACCCTGCGGCGTTCGCCGTGTCCGGCGTACCGGTGGTGTCCGTAGTGCCCGGCGTACCGCTCGCCGACGACGCATCCGCCCCGAGGCCGGCCTCGCCGGGACGATGACCGTTCCGGTTCGCGCCCGCGGATCGGCCCACGGTCCGGTCGTCCGGCGACGGGTCGGCGGATCCGGCGCCGTTGATCGTGCCGGGGTCCAGGAGCAGGCTCTCCGACGGCGCCCAGCGCACCGGGAAGCGTCCGGCCGCCGGGAGGCCGTTCGCCGGGAGGTCGTTCGCCGGGAGGCCGTTCGTGGCCCCGGCTCCCGTGGCGCCGTCGTTCCCGGGCCCGGTCGGATGGTCGTCCCCGGCCCCGGCTCCGTCCGAGCGACCGTTCCTGCTCTCCGTGCCGGTGAACCGGTCGTCCCCGGGCCGATCGTCGGTCGGGCGATCGTGGTCGGGCTCGGTGTGGCCGGTTCCGGCGGGTCGGTCGGTCCCGGCACCGACCTCGCCTTCCTCGACGGGCGTCCCGGCGGGCGGGGCGGCTCCGTCCCGCTGGTCCGCGCCGGAGGACGGGTCCCCGCTGGCGGGGCGGGACGCGGCGAACCCTGGTTCCGGCGTACTGCGACCGGCGCTGTCCCGGTTACCGGCACCGGCTCCGCCCGTCGGAGCACCGGCAACGGTGCCTCCGGTCGCGGCCGGACGTTCGGCGGGTACGGCAGGCGACCCGCCCGTGCGCGGGAACGGGGTGGGTCGCTCGGTGGTGCTGGTGCGGACGGCGGCGAGCGGCAGCAACGCCGCCACCGCGGCGCGGAAGCGCGTCCCGCGGTCGCGGTCGACCTGGTCGGCCTCCATCGCGGCGCGCATGGTCTCCAGGGCCTCGCGGTACCGGCCCGAGCCCTCGTGCAGCTCGGACTGGGCGGTTCGGCAGGCCGCGACCAGCGCGGGGACACCCGCCTGTTCGGCGCCGTCGGCGGCCTCGACCAGGGCGCGGGCTGCGTGGTCCGCACGTCCCGCCTGCACCCGGGCGAGCGTGAGCCGCAGCAGCACACCCTGACGACCGGCGTCCCCGGCCTCGCGCTGCACGGCGGCTGCGGCCACTGCGTCGGGCGGGACGTGCCCGGAGTCGAGCAGCGCAGTGATCCACTGGCTGAGCAGTGCCGCGGCGAGGTGGGTCGACAGCGGGCGGGATCCGGGCCGTTCCGGTGTCCACCCGAGTTGGGCCAGACCGCGCAACGCGCGGTCGACGGCGGCATCGTGTTCGCGCCGGGCCCGATGGACCGACCCGACGACGAGGTCCGCGTACGCCGCGGGTTCGCCACCGAAGCCGGACCCGCAGTCGTCGACGTCCCGGCGCAGCCGCTCGAGCTCGGCGGCGGAGGCGCCGGCGAGTGCACAGCGCACCTCGACCGCGAGCCGGTCGAGGCGTAGCAGCCCCGGGTCCTCGCCCGGGGCGTCGTCCGGCAGGCCGACGACGAGTGCCCGAGCCGCCTCGAGCTCTCCGTCGGCCTGGGCGACCCCGGCCAGCTCCACCCGTAGGCGGGCACCCTCGGGGCGGGTGAGGACCTCGGTACCGGGCGCGCGGACGGGCACGGGGACCGTGCTGTCACCCGGGGTGGCATGACCGGTCACCCCGGCGACGACGGCAGTGGCGACGTCGCGGGCGTCCCCACCGGCGGCGTGGCCGTCGAGCAGCCAGCCCGCGGCCTGCAGCCAGCGCAGATCGTCACCGTCTGCGACAGCTCGCGCGCACGCCTGCTCGGCCAGTTCCGCGGTGAGCAGGGGCCGCTGCCAGCGCAGGGCCGCCGCCGTGCGCAGTTCGGCCGTCGTCGCGCCGGCGGCCCGACCTTGCAGGTCGAACGTCACATCGCCTCCCGTGAGTGACACCACCGTCCGGACCTCCCGAGGGAGCCGGTCTCCCCGTCGCCGGGGACCAGCCCGACCGGATGGGGAGGTCCGGACCGGGCGGTGATCAGTCGCGGGTGAGCTTACGGTGGGTGACCCGGTGCGGTCGCGCCGCCTCCGCGCCGAGCCGCTCCACCTTGTTCTTCTCGTAGGCCTCGAAGTTGCCCTCGAACCAGAACCACTCGGCCGGGTTCTGGTCCGTGCCCTCCCACGCCAGGATGTGCGTGCAGGTCCGGTCGAGGAACCAGCGGTCGTGGGAGATGACCACGGCGCAGCCGGGGAACTGCTCGAGCGCGTTCTCCAGCGAACCGAGGGTCTCGACGTCCAGGTCGTTCGTCGGCTCGTCGAGCAGGATCAGGTTGCCGCCCTGCTTGAGCGTCAACGCCAGGTTGAGGCGGTTGCGCTCACCACCGGACAGGACCCCGGCCGGCTTCTGCTGGTCCGGCCCCTTGAAGCCGAACGCCGCGACGTAGGCGCGCGACGGCATCTCGGTGTTGCCGACCTGGATGTAGTCGAGCCCGTCGGAGACCACTTCGAAGACGGTCTTCTTCGGGTCGATCCCGCCGCGGTTCTGGTCGACGTAGGACAGCTTGACCGTGTCGCCGATCTTGACCTCGCCGGAGTCCGGGTGCTCCAGACCGACGATCGTCTTGAACAGCGTCGTCTTACCGACACCGTTCGGACCGATCACGCCGACGATGCCGTTGCGCGGCAGTGTGAAGGAGAGGTCCTTGATCAGCTGGCGGCCGTCGAAGCCCTTGTCGAGGTGGGAGACCTCGACGACCTGGCTGCCCAGGCGCGGGCCCGGCGGGATCTGGATCTCCTCGAAGTCGAGCTTCTTGTGCCGCTCGGCCTCGGTCGCCATCTCCTCGTAGCGGTCGAGCCGCGAGCGGCTCTTCGCCTGGCGGGCCTTGGGGTTGGAACGGACCCAGGCCAGCTCCTCCTTCAGGCGCTTCTGGAGCTTCGCGTCCTTCTTGCCCTGGACAGCGAGGCGCTCGGCCTTCTTCTCCAGGTAGGTGGAGTAGTTGCCCTCGTAGGGGAAGGTGCGTCCGCGGTCGAGCTCGAGGATCCAGCCCGCGACGTTGTCCAGGAAGTACCGGTCGTGGGTGACCGCGAGGACGGCGCCCGGGTAGTTCGCGAGGAACTGCTCGAGCCACAGGACGCTCTCGGCGTCGAGGTGGTTGGTGGGCTCGTCGAGCAGGAGCAGGTCGGGCTGGGACAGCAGCAGCTTGCACAGCGCGACACGCCGGCGCTCACCACCGGAGAGGTGGGAGACCTCGGCATCCCCGGGCGGGCAACGCAGTGCGTCCATCGCCTGCTCGAGCTGGGAGTCGATCTCCCACGCGTCGGCGTGGTCGAGCTCCTCCTGGAGCTGGCCCATCTCCTCCATCAGCTCGTCGGTGTAGTTGGTCGCCATCTCCTCGGCGATCGCGTTGTACCGGTCGAGCTTGACCTTCACGTCGCCGAGGCCCTCCTCGACGTTCCCGAGGACGGTCTTCTCCTCGTTGAGCGGGGGCTCCTGCTGGAGGATGCCGACCGTCGCCCCGGGCTTGAGGAAGGCGTCGCCGTTGTTCGCGTTCTCCAGCCCTGCCATGATCTTGAGGACGGTCGACTTCCCGGCGCCGTTGGGGCCCACGACGCCGATCTTCGCCCCCGGCAGGAAGCTGATCGACGCGTTCTCCAGGATGACCTTGTCGCCGTGCGCCTTACGCACGTTCCGCATCGTGTAAATCAGATCCGCCACGATGCGATGGTAGATCGGGCCCGCTCAGCCGCTCGAGGCCGGTGCGGTCGCCAGCCTCGCGAGCTCGTCGAGCTCCGCGGTCTCGCCCTCGTCCGGGGTGTCGCCGTACCCGTCGTGGTCCGGCTCTTCGATGGGCGGGGCGCCCCACCGCGTGGCGGCGTCGTCGGTGTCCCGGGCCTGCGGCACCGACGGTACCTGTGACACCGACGGACGGGGCGCGACGGCCGCCGGGGAGAAGCGGATGTCGAGCCCGACGCTGGACGGCTCGATCCGGATGCTCTGCCGCACGTCGCCCTCCCGGCCCGTCCACTCCTCGACATACATCCGGCCGATGACGATCACGCGGTGCCCCTTCTCGAACGTCCGCACCGCGTGCTCGGCCAGGGTCCGCCAGCACGTCACCGTGTAGTAGGTGCACGCGACGTCGTGCCACTGCTCGGTCATCGGGTCCTTGCGACGGTGGTTGACCGCGACCGTCAGGTCCGTGACCGGGATGCGGTTCGGGGTGTAGCGCAGGACGGGGGTGCGGGTCAGGTTGCCGACGATGGTGGCGGTGTTGTCGCTCATCGGATCCTCCGAGGCTCTGGGGTGTGTTGTCCCCATGAGCTTCACCCGCCCACGCCCTGTCGACGAGGTCACTTCAGAGCCTGTGGACAACCGTGCCCGTTGGGGATGACCGGCCGTTCCAACCCGGTTCGGCGACGACGACTGTCGGTCCGGTGTGCTTCTCCCACCCCGACCTGTCCATCCCCGTGGCCGGCATCCCGCGGCGGTGGCACCGCGGCCGCACGGATCCCGTAGTCACATCACCTATCCCCTGACGGGCGGAGACACGGGCCCGACGGACCCCGCCGCCTGATCGGAGCGGACACCATCGCTCGCCCGGCACCTTTCCGCTCTCTCGCGGACCGGACGCGGACTCCGGATCGCACAGCATCGGGTGTCCGACGATCAGCGGGAAGCCCCGGCACGGTTCGTCGTAGGCCGCCGGCCGTCGACGTCACGGAAGCCAGGGGCGCCGCCGCGGTGGCGGAACCGTGCGAACGCCACGAGCCGGGCACCGCACCCGACGGACGTGTCCGGCAGCGCCCGACGGGCCGCGCGATGCACACAACGCTCTCCGGGCCACCGTGCGCCATCTCCCGCAGCCTGCGTCCACCTCGCACGCTCCGCGGGTGGGCGCAGCCGGGACGGACCCCTCGTCGCCACCGTGTCCGCTCTCGCCTGCGGAGGGACTCCCTCGGTGGAACGGGCCCGACACCGCGCTCCGACGACCGAGCTTCGTCGTACGACGCACCGGGCGCCCCACGTCGCACACCTTTCTGCGACCTCGCAGCCCCTGCAGAGGGTGCGAGGTCACAGGAAGGCATGCGAGGTACGCCGACCCCACCGGCACGACAGGACCGGATGCGACTCCCACAAGAGAGCTCCACGGCCCCGACCACCAGCCCCGAGGGACCCGCGCCAGGAACCACAAACAGACACACTCATGCCCGGCCGGGCCGGCACCACGCATCGGACCGAAAAC
>NZ_JAMXSG010000312.1:0-6179 GCF_024124365.1 Pseudonocardia sp. McavD-2-B | reverse complement strand
CTCGCACACCACGGGCGCGTCGATCCGGCGGGCCAGCTCGCCGACCACGCGCCCCGGCGGCACCCGGTGCAGGGCGAGCGTCCGGAACGCGGCCTCGACGCCCGGCGGCCCCGGGTCGTCGTCGCGGCGGGCGACCTGCCCCAGCACACCGGCGACGATCTCGGCGAAGCGCACCGTGCGCCGCAGCTCCACCAGCGGGAACCCGGCCGCCCGGGCGGCCTGCACCAGACCGGCGGGCAGCGACGGCAGCTGCCGGCCGATCTCCACGACCAGCCCGACCGCCCCGGCGGCCCGCAGCGCGTCGACGTAGCGGGCGGGGACGGTGGTGGGGTCGGCCACCGGCACCCCGACCGAGAGCACCAGCACCCCCGGCGGCAGCGTCCCGGCCGGGTCGGCGACCTCGCTGACGTGCACCCAGCGCACCGGGGTGCCCAGCGCCGCCCGCCCGGCCCGGACGGCGGGTGCCCCCGCCCGGACCTCCGGACGGGCCAGCACGTCGGCGATGGTCGGGTGCACCGGGATCCACTCCGTCCGCCGCGCGGTCGAGGACGATACGGATCGTATCCCTGACCGGGGCCGCCGCGGCGCCGACGATCGGAGACGTACCGCGCCGCTACCGAGGGAGCCCCACGTGACCGCCGTCGAGAACACGACCCGGACCGAGGCCGGAGCCACCCCGGACGCGCCCGCCCTCTCGCCGCACGCCGACGCCGCCGGGCGGCATCTCTGGATGCACTTCGCCCGGATGCACGGCCGGGACGGCGCCGCCCCGATCCCCGTCATCACCCGAGGCGACGGCGTGCACCTGTGGGACGACCGCGGCCGCCGCATCCTCGACGGCCTCGCCGGCCTGTTCGTCGTGCAGGCCGGGCACGGGCGGCGTGAGCTGGCCGAGGTCGCCGCGAAGCAGGCGTCGGAGCTGGCGTTCTTCCCGGTCTGGGGCTACACGACCCCGCCCGCGGCCGAGCTCGCCGAGCGCCTGGCCCATCTCGCCCCCGGCGACCTGAACCGGGTCTTCTTCACCTCCGGCGGCGGCGAGGCCGTCGAGAGCGCCTGGAAGGTGGCCAAGCAGTACTTCAAGCTCCGCGGCCGCCCGCTCAAGCACAAGGTGATCTCCCGGGCGACGGCGTACCACGGCACCACCCACGGGGCGATGGCCGTGACCGGGCTGCCCGCGATGAAGAAGGACTTCGAGCCGCTGGCGCCCGGCGGGTTCCGCGTACCCAACACCAACCTCTACCGCCACCCCGAGTTCGACGGCGACGCCGAGGCCCTGGGCCGCTGGGCCGCCGACCGGATCGAGGAGGCCATCGCGTTCGAGGGCGCGGACACCGTCGCCGCGGTCGTGCTCGAGCCGGTGCAGAACTCCGGCGGCTGCCTGACCGCGCCGCCGTCGTACTTCGCCCGGGTCCGCGAGATCTGCGACCGGCACGACGTGCTGCTCGTCGCCGACGAGGTGATCACCGGCTTCGGCCGCCACGGCGTCCCGTTCGCCAGCGCGAAGTTCGGGTTCACCCCGGACATCATCACCTGCGCGAAGGGCATGACCTCGGGCTACGGGCCGCTGGGCGCGATGATCGCCTCGGAGAAGGTGATCGAGCCGTTCCTCGCCCCCGGCGTCACGTTCCCGCACGGCTACACCTGGGGCGGGCATCCGGTCTCGGCCGCCGTCGCGCTCGCGAACCTCGACCTCATGGAGCGCGAGGACCTCTACGGCAACGTCCTGTCCCACGCCGACGCGTTCGGCGCGACCCTCGACCGGCTCCGTGACCTGCCGATCGTCGGCGACGTCCGCGGCGACGGCTACTTCTGGGCGATCGAGCTCGTGCGGGACCGCGACACCAGGGAGACCTTCGGTCCGCAGGAGCGGGAGCGGCTGGTGCGCGGGTTCCTCCCCGGGGCGCTGTTCGAGGCGGGCCTGTACTGCCGCCCCGACGACCGCGGCGACGTCGTGATCCAGCTGGCGCCGCCGCTGATCGCGGGACAGCGCGAGTTCGACGAGATGGAGCAGATCCTGCGGGGGGTGCTCGCCGAGGCGGACAAGATCGTGTGAGTTGGCGGGCGACCGCCGCGTCGGGTTGTTGCCCAACCGGCGGGTAACTAGGTTGACCCCCGCAGGCGCCGCACCGCGGCGGGGCATGCCGACGGGGGGCTCCATGACGACCGACGACCTCACCGGCGGCGGACGCGAGGTCGTGGTGACCCAGGCCCGGTCGCACACCGAACGCGGCATCCTGCGGCGCTGGGCCGAGGAGCAGCACCCGGGCTCGGCGGTCGTCGGGATCGGGCCGAACGGCGAGGTCCCGTCCGCGCTGGGGGAGGCCCTGCACGGCGACGACACGGTGATCGTCCCGGCCCGCGTGGCCTGGGTGACCCCCGAGCCCGAGGACGGCGGCCCGGTCCGCAAGCTCACCGGGCTCGCGACGTCGGCGGTGATGCGGATGGCGTGGTCGCCGCTGCACCCGTCGATGGCCCGGCACCGCCCGGATGCGGCGCGCGTCGTGGCGGGGGAGCCGGCGACCGTCGCCGACCTGGTGTCGCGGTTCGTCGCCCAGGAGAGCGGGCGGCCGGGCAGTAACGGCTTCACCCGGTTCGTCGCCCGCCAGGCCGTGCTGGCCTGCGACCGCGCGGAGCGGCGCATCCTCGGCGACCGCTACAAGGTGCCGCGCCGGATGGTCGAGCAGATCACCTCCTCGGCCCGGTTCCCGGCCCTGGTCGAGCGGCTCGCGCACCAGACCGGCAGCCCCGCCACCGAGGTCGAGCAGCGTCTGGAGTCCTGTCTGCACGAGATGGCCGCCGTGCAGAGCCCGCCCGCCATCGACCTCTTCCGGGCGATGATGGGGCCGATGCACGCCAAGGCCTGGGACGTGCAGGTCGACGAGTCCGGGCTGGAACGGCTGCGCGAGCTGAACAAGGAGCACGCGCTGGTGTTCCTGCCCAGCCACCGCTCCTACGCCGACCCCCTGCTGTTCGCCGAGGTGCTGCACGACCGCAACTTCCCGCGCAACCACGTCCTGGGCGGCAACAACCTGTCGTTCTGGCCGATGGGGTCGCTCGGACGCCGCGCCGGGATCGTGTTCATCCGCCGCACCTTCGGCGGGGACACCGTCTACAAGGCCGCGATCCAGGAGTACCTGGGGCATCTGCTCGCCAAGCGTTTCAACCTGGAGTGGTACATCGAGGGCGGCCGCAGCCGCACCGGCAAGCTGCGCAAGCCCCGCATCGGGCTGCTGCGCTACCTGGTGTCCGCGCTGGAGGAACGCCCCGAGCTCGACGCGGTGCTCGTCCCCGTGTCCATCGTCTACGACCAGCTGCACGAGGTCGGCGCGATGGCCGCCGAGCAGCGCGGTGGGCAGAAGAAGGCCGAGGGACTGGGCTGGCTCTACGGCTACTTCCGCGACCAGCGCCGCCACATCGGCACCGCCCGGGTGCGCTTCGCCGAGCCGTTCGCGCTGCGCCGTGCGCTCGACGACGCCGGCCCCGGCCGGGCCCAGCTGGAGAAGGTCGCCTTCCGGGTGTGTGCGGGCATCAACCGCGTCACCCCGGCGACGGCGACCTCGCTCGCGACGTTCGCGCTGCTCTGGGCGCAGGACCGGGCGCTGACCCTGCAGCAGGTCCGGGAGGTCGTCGCGCCGCTGGCGGACTACCTGGAGGCCCGCGGCATCCCGGTGCCGATCGCCGAGCTGCGGACCCGGCACGGCCTGCGGATGACCCTCGACCGGCTCGCCGAGGCCGGGGTCGTCACCGTCTACGACGGCGGCACCGAGCCGGTCTTCGCCGTCAGCACCGGCCGCCACCACGTCGCCGCGTTCTACCGCAACGGCGCGCTGCACCACCTGCTCAACCGGGCCATGCTGGAGATCGCGCTGCTGCGTGTCGGCGACGCCGCCCCCGACGAGGACATCGTCGAGGTCGCGTGGCGCGAGCTGGCCCGGCTGCGGGACCTGCTGAAGTTCGAGTTCTTCTTCTCCACCCGCCGTGAGTTCCGCGCCGAGATCATCGGCGAGCTGGACCTGGTCGACCCGGAATGGCGGACCCGGGCGGCCGACCCGGCCGACGTGCGCGGTGTGCTCCGCCAGGCTCCGCTGCTGGTCGCGCCGGGCGTGCTGCGGTCGTTCCTCGACGCCCAGCTCGTCGTCGCCGACCGGCTGGTCGCGCTGGGCGAGGAGCCGATGGCCGAGGAGAAGGAGTTCCTGGAGGACTGCCTCGGCGTCGGCCGTCAGATGCTGCTGCAGCAGCGGCTCGACCGCGCCGACTCGGTGTCGCGCGAGCTGTACGCCACCGCCGTGCGCCAGGCCGGCAACCGCGACCTGCTCGGCGAGCCGGAGTCCGGCGCGGCCGGCGCGTCACTGGGGGAGCGGCGCGCCGCCTGGCTGACGGAGGTCACCGCGGTGATCCAGGATCTGGGACGGCTGGGCGAGTTGCAGCGCGCCCGCCTCGAGGTGGTCCTCGGCTCCGGCGGGACGACGGCGCCCGAGGCGGCCCCGGCGTCGCCGGTGGTCCCGCCCTCCGGGGCGAAACAGCGTGCGGAAGGGGATACGGGTGTCGCCAGCTGACGGGACGCCGGCCGGGGACACCCGGGACCGGCTCCGGGCCATCCGGGAGGCGGAGCCGGGACCGGGGACGGTCGCGTACTTCGACTACGACGGCACCGTCATCGACGGCTACTCCGCGGGGGCCTTCTACCGCAAACGGCTGCGCGAGTTCGACGTCGGGCCGGTCGAGATGGTGCGCACCGTGCTGTTGGGCATGCGCGGGATCCGCACCGACGACGACTTCAAGGAGTTCCTCTCCATCACGCTCGCGACCTGGAAGGGCCGCAGCGAGGACGAGCTCCACGCCCTCGGGCGGACGCTGTTCCGTGACGAGATCGCGGGCTCGCTGCACCCGGAGGTGTGGGAGCTGGTCGCCGCCCACCAGGAGCAGGGCCACCAGGTCGTGATGGCGTCCTCGGCGACGCGGTTCCAGGTGCAGCCGATGGCCGACGAGCTCGGCGCGGACCGGGTGCTGTGCACCGAGCTGGAGGTGCACGACGGCGTGCTCACCGGCCGGGTCGCGGGCACCTCGCTGTGGGGCACCGGCAAGGCCGAGGCAGTCCGCGCCGACGCCGCCGCGCACGGTGTCGACCTGGCGGGCTGCTTCGGCTACGCCAACGGCACCGAGGACGCGGAGTTCCTGTCCGCCGTCGGCCACGCGGTCGCGGTGTCACCGACCGACTCGCTGCGCGCGCTCGCCGGCGAGCGGGGATGGCCGGTGCTCGACTGCGCACCCCGCGGCGGGCTGTTCCCCAGCGTCACCGACGTCGCCCGCACGGCTGTCTTCTACGGCGGCATGGCCGGCGGGCTGGCCGCCGCGGCCGGGGCCGGGCTGCTGCACGGCTCGCGCCGCCGGTTCGTCGACATGGCCGGCTCGGTCGGCGCCGACGTCGCCTTCGGGCTCGCCGGGATCGACGTCGAGGTGACCGGCGCGGAGTACCTGCACTCCGCGCGGCCGTGCGTGTTCGTGTTCAACCACCAGTCCAAGTTCGACGTGCCGGTGCTGATGAAGCTGCTGCGCGAGAGCTTCACCGGCGTCGCGAAGAAGGAGGCCGCGCAGATCCCCGTGTGGGGGCAGCTGTTCTGGGCCGCCGACGTCGCGTTCATCGACCGCTCCAACTCCCGCGCCGCCCGCGCGGCGCTGCAGCCGGCCGTCGACAAGCTGCGCGACGAGGGGATCTCCCTCGCGATGGCGCCGGAGGGCACGCGCTCGCCGACGCCCCGGCTCGGCCCGTTCAAGAAGGGCGCGTTCCACATCGCGATGCAGGCCGGGGTGCCGATCGTGCCCGTGGTCATCCGCAACGCCGGGGAGATCATGTGGCGCGGCGCCCAGACGTTGCGCGGCGGGACCGTGCAGGTCGCCGTCCTGCCTCCGGTGGACACCTCGTCCTGGGTCCCCGAGGACGCCGGGAAGTACGCCGAGGAGGTCCGCGGCCGGTTCCTCGACACGCTCGCCGCGTGGCCGGAGCGCCGCATCGCCCAGCAGTACGACCGCAGCGACCACAGCCAGGAGGACCCGGCATGAGATGCCCTGTGTCAACCCGCCGCTTGTTGATCTTCGAGGAGGCGTTGGAGGGCGCGGTGTCGGGTGGGGTCGTAGGCGAGGTTGTCCTGCCAGCAGTGCCAGATGACGAACAGCCAGGC
>NZ_JAMXSG010000311.1:0-6203 GCF_024124365.1 Pseudonocardia sp. McavD-2-B | reverse complement strand
CGCCCGCGGGCCTGCGCCTGCAGCGCCTCGCCGATCCGGCGGGCGGCGTCGTCGTGGCCGGGCTGCGGCGGCTGGGGGCCGGTCATCGCAGCTCCCCCGGACGCCGGACGGCCTCGGTACCGGCGCGCTCGGCCATGATCCGGGCGACGGCGTCGAGCGCGCGGCTGGCGGTCGACTTCACCGTGCCCCGGCTCATCCCGGCGGCCTCGGAGATCTCGGACTCGGTCAGCCCGCCGTAGTAGCGCAGGACGAGCACCTCGCGCTGGCGCGGCGGGAGCTGGCCCAGCGCGTCGACGACCGACTGGTGCTCGGCGGACAGCATGGCCAGCGACTCCGCGGAGCGGGCGTTCGCCGCGTGCGGCGGCACGTACTCGCGTGCCGTGCGACGGCGCCGCAGCACCGACCGGGACCCGTTCACCACGGCCGCACGCAGGTAGGCGACGGCGGCCGTCTCGTCCCGCAGGCCGGTCCAGTGCCGGTGCAGCCCGGTGAACGCCTCCTGCACCACGTCCTCCGCGGTGGCCGGGATGTCCACCAGCAGCATCGCGAGGCGCACGAGGCGCAGGCGGTGGTCGCGGTAGAGGTCGGCCAGCGTCAGCGATGTCTCCGGGCCCTGCCGGGCCCCGGAACCACCCGGCCCGTCGACCGGGGCCGACGTGCCCGGGGCGAACGGGTGCGGCCCGGTGCCCGCGGGCGCCGGTCGGCTGTCGATGGCGCGCAACCGGCCCAGCGTCCGGTCGACGGCGTTCTCGGCGCGCTCCTCCTCCACGCCCACCACACTAGCGACCACCACCGACAGGCTCCGCAGCATTACCCGGTGCACCGGGCGACGGCGTCGCCCGCGGTGAGACCAGGCCCATTCCGACGATGGCTCCCCCTTCCCCGCGGGTACGTGATACTCACCCGGAGACAAGGAGCGCTGCGCGGAGCAGCGACCGCCGACGACGAGGAGGCAGGCCCCGTGCCCATCGCCACGCCCGAGATCTACAACCAGATGCTGGACAACGCCAAGAGCGGCGAGTTCGCCTACCCGGCGATCAACGTGACCAGCACCGAGACCCTCAACGCGGCGCTGCGCGGGTTCGCGGAGGCAGGCTCCGACGGCATCGTGCAGGTCTCGACCGGTGGCGCGGAATTCCTGTCCGGCACCCGGGTCAAGGACATGGTCACCGGTTCGGTCGGCCTCGCCGAGTTCGCGCACGTCGTGGCGGACAAGTACCCGGTCAACATCGCGCTGCACACCGACCACTGCCCCAAGGACAAGCTGGACTCGTTCGTGCGTCCGCTGATCGCGGTCAGCCAGGAGCGCGTGGACAAGGGGCAGAATCCGCTGTTCCAGTCGCACATGTGGGACGGCTCCGCGGTCGAGCTCGAGGAGAACCTGAAGATCGCGGCCGAGCTGCTGGAGCAGGCGGCCAAGGCGAAGATCATCCTCGAGGTCGAGATCGGCGTCGTCGGCGGCGAGGAGGACGGTGTCGCGAACGACATCAACGACAAGCTCTACACCGCCCCCGGCGACTACGAGCGCACCGTCGAGGTCCTCGGCTCCGGCGACAAGGGCCGCTACCTGCTGGCCGCGACCTTCGGCAACGTGCACGGCGTCTACAAGCCCGGCAACGTCAAGCTCCGCCCGGAGATCCTCAAGCAGGGCCAGGAGGTGGCCGTGCAGAAGCTGGGGCTCGACGCCGGCGCCAAGCCGTTCGACCTGGTCTTCCACGGCGGGTCCGGCTCGCTGCTCGAGGAGATCCACGAGGCGCTGGGCTACGGCGTCGTGAAGATGAACGTCGACACCGACACCCAGTACGCCTTCACCCGGCCGATCGTGTCGCACATGTTCGCCAACTACGACGGCGTGCTCAAGATCGACGGCGAGGTCGGCAACAAGAAGGTCTACGACCCGCGCTCGTACCTGAAGAAGGCCGAGGTCGGGATGAGCGAGCGCGTCATCGAGGCGTGCGAGTCGCTGAAGTCCGCCGGCAAGGCCCTCTGAGTTCTCCTCCGGATCCACGTCGTGTGCCCACCGGTTGGCGACGACCGGTGGGCGCGCGCCAGGATGGCGGCATGAGTCTGCACGGCAACCTGCTCGAGCCCGACGACACGCGCCTCCCGGTCGACCCCGCTGCGGCGGACCTGACCGCGGGAAAGGACCCGTCGGAGGTGGCGGCGGGGTCGCCGTCGTCGTCGATCGCCTGGGCGGTGCTCGCCGAGCGCGCCCTCGACGCCGGGGAGAGCGTCGCCGCCTACGCCTACGCCCGCACCGGCTACCACCGCGGCCTGGACCAGCTGCGCCGCAACGGCTGGAAGGGCTTCGGTCCGGTGCCGTGGTCGCACGAGCCGAACCAGGGCTTCCTGCGGTCGTGCGGCGCGCTGCTGCGCGCCGCTGCGGCGATCGGGGAGGCCCCCGAGGTCGAGCGCCTGCGCACCCTGATCAACGACTCGGACCCGGAGGCGCTCGCCGCCCTCGGCGTGTCCTGACGCCGGTGGCCGCGTGGGACCGGGTCCGCTCACGCGGCCGGGCCGGAGCCCGGCGCGTCCGCGCGTCGTGGCTGCCGATCCTGCAGTGCTCCATGGCCGCCGGCCTCGCCCTCTGGGTGGCCGGTGACCTGGTCGGTCACACGCGGCCGTTCTTCGCGCCGATCGCGGCGGTGCTCAGCCTGGGCATGTCGCTGAACTCGCGGCTGCGCCGCACGGCCGAGCTCGTGGTCGGGGTGAGCATCGGCGTCCTCGTCGGCGACCTGCTGATCGCGCAGATCGGCAGCGGACTCTGGCAGCTGGTGCTCGTCGTCGCGCTCGCGCTGGTCATCGCGGTGTTCACCGACGGCGGGACCCTGTTCGTCAACCAGGCCGCGGTGTCCGCGGTGCTGGTGACGACGCTGCTCCCGCCCACCGAGACCGGGGGGATCGACCGCTGCATCGACGCCCTGATCGGCGGCCTCGCCGGGATCCTGGTCGCCGCCGTCATCCCCGCGCATCCGGTCCGGATCGTGCGCCGGGTCGCCCGCCGGGTGCTCGACGACCTCGTCACCGTGCTCACCGAGATCGCGACGGCGCTGCGCGAGGGCGACCGGGAGAGCGCGTCGCGGGCGCTGGCCCGGGCCCGCGACACCCAGGCCGTCATCGACGAGCTGCGCACGGCGGTCAGCTCCGCGGGCGAGGTCGTGACGGTCTCACCGATGCACCGGCCGCGCCGGGCCATGCTGCGCCGCTACCGGACGCTCGCCGAGCGGGCCGACTACGCCCACCGCAACGCCCGGGTGCTCGCCCGGCGCGCGATGACCGCGATCGAGGACGGCGAACCGGTCCCGCCCGGTCTGCCGGACGCGATCACCGAGCTCGCCGCCTCCGTCGAGGCGCTGATCGGGGAGCTCGGGCAGGACGGCGACCGCGAGAAGGCGCGCGGCCCGATCCTGGAGGCCGTGCAGCACGCACCGGTCCTCGCCGACCCCGGTGCGGTCGTCGCCCGGCCGGCGGAGGGGCAGCCGGCCGCGGCGCCCGCGGTCTCGGCGCCCGTGCTGGTCGCGCAGGTCCGCTCGATCGCCGTCGACCTGCTGCAGGCGACCGGGATGACCCGCAGCGAGGCGCTGCGTGCGTTGCGTGGGCAACTCACCGATCCGCACGGGGACTGAACGGGCGGAAGGGCTTCCGTCACGGGCCGGTCACGGAGCAGAATCGGGCCTCGTTCGGCGCCGGGACGTCGGTCCCCCCTGCACGGAGTTGTGGACGTCGCTCACTGATCGGGGTTCACGGTGCAGCTGTTCATCCGCTACGTCCTCGCGCCACTCGTCCGGCTCGTGTGGCGGCCCCGCGTGCGCGGCGCGGACCGCATCCCGGCCACCGGGCCGGTGATCCTCGCGGCGAACCACCGTGCGGCCGTCGACACGGCGTTCATCCCGCTCGTCGCCCCACGCAAGGTCGCCTTCCTCGGCAAGGCCGAGTACTTCACCGGCCGTGGTCTGCGCGGACGCCTGATGGCCGCGTTCCTGGGGGCGCTCGGCTACATCCCGGTCGACCGGTCCAACGCCCGCGCCGGCCTCGCCGCGCTCGCCGCGGGGCGCAAGGTCCTGGAGCGCGGCGGTGCGTTCGGCATCTACCCGGAGGGCACGCGCTCCCTCGACGGCAAGCTGCACCGCGGGCACACCGGCGTCGCGTCGCTGGCATTGTCGACGGGCGCGGTCGTCGTGCCCGTCGGGCTGATCGGGACCGAGCGCGTCCAGCCGGTCGGACGGCTGATCCCGCGCCTGGCCCGGGTCGAGATCCGCTTCGGGCGGCCGCTGGAGTTCAGCCGCTACGAGGGACTGGAGGGCGCTCCGGCGATCCGGCGCGCGGTCACCGACGAGATCATGGACGCCATCGCGGACCTGTCCGGGCAGATCTATGTGGACAGTTACCACCGGCGCCCGGACGACTCCGCCGCCGCGGCCTGACCGGAACGGGTCCGGTGGCGACGACGACGGGCTAGCCTGCTGCGGTCCTGTTCCTGTCCGGGGGAGCGTCGCCGGTGGTCCGACTCGTTGTCGTCCTGCTGCTCGTGTGCGGGGTGGTCGTGGGGTGTGGGGCTGCGGAGCCGGAGGGGCCGTTTCCGCCGCGGCCGGCGGAGATCGACGTGGCGAACGTCGACCCGTGTGTGGCGATGACCCCGGACCTCCGGCAGCGCCTCGGGGTGGAGAGCGACAATCCTGCGATTGTGCCGCTGGCGGACGGACCGAGCCGGGCGTGTTCCTGGGGGAACTTCGACGTCGGTGACAGCTACACGGTGCAATCGATTCAGAGTCCGGCCGGGAAGGTAGTAGCAGCGACAGGGGCAGTCGTCACTACCGTCGATGGTTTCGGGGCCGTTCAGATCGTGGAGGACAGAGGGGGATCGGCTCTATGCGAGCTTTACCTCGATACCGCCGACACCGCGAGTATCCGGGTTCAAATGGAGTTACTCGGATACGGCGAGCAGAACGTGGTCTCGACCGACGGCGCGTGTCAGAAGGCCAAGATTCTGGCTCGCAGCTACCTGGCTGAAGCCCGTGCGCACTGATTGATTCGCACCTGCGAACTGTTGTGGCAGATCCACGATCTACCAGTTGATGATTGACCTACCGTCTGGCACATGAAGACATCCGCGCACGTTCCACAGGGGTCGGCCAGCGATTCGCTCATGCTGCAGGTCGACGCTGACAGCGTCCTGGGCGTCTACCGGCGGATGGACGAGCAGGTCCGGTCGATGCAGGAGAGTCGATGGACCGCCACCAGGTTGAGGATTCTCCCTGCCTGTGGGGACGACCCGGTGTCACGCGACGCAGTGACCGTGTTCCAGCCCAAGGTCGATGCCATTATCCGGATCCACGAAGGTTATCTGCGCGAGCTGGTCGACGCTCGTGAACGGCTGAAGCAAGCGGCACAGGAGTACGGGCTCATCGAGAACGAGAACGCGGCAACCCTGAAACCCACCACCCCGTCGTACAACGGCCCGCTGCTCGAGCGTTAGGGATCCGAGCATGCCTCTCCCCCGCTGCTACAACTACGAAGCGTTCGACATCGCGACCAAGGCGGCCTGGATCCTCGGCAAACCCGGTGCCGAGGCCACCCGCCAGACCTCCGACGGTCTCCGCAAGCTCGTCGACGACATGGCGACCACCAAGCAGACCCTCGACCGCGGCATGGCCGACCTCGGCATCTCGTGGCAGGGCCCCGCCGCCCGGGCCGCCCAGGAGTCCCTGGACCGCACCGCGACCGGCGTCGACGGCACCGCGAACGTCGCCCGGAACGGCGCCGACCGCATGCTCGACCACGGCAGCGCGTTCGAGCGCATGCGCAACCAGGTCCGGTTCATCGACCCGGCCGAGTTCTCCTGGATCCAGCGCGCGGGCGACAACATCAGCGAGGCCTGGCAGTCCCTCCGGGGCAGGGGCGCCGACCACGTGACCATCGCCGAGCACAACCAGATCAACGACGAGGTCGCGAACCGGGCGCTCCAGAAGTACGAGTCCGAGACCTCCGCGATCGACGACCGCTTCACCACCGAGGCGGCCGCCGCGCCCCCGCCCGCGACATCTCCGGGCGCGACGCCGGGGCCCGGCGGTTCGCCGGGACCGCAGCCCGGCGTCTCCGTCGCGCCGGGTGGAGGCGGACTTCCCGGCCCGACACCGGGACCGGCCGGCGTCGGGCTTCCCCCGGTCGGGTCGGCCTCGCAGCCGGTGTCGGCACCCACCGGC
>NZ_JAMXSG010000310.1:0-6234 GCF_024124365.1 Pseudonocardia sp. McavD-2-B | reverse complement strand
GGTCCCCGCGACCGGCGTCCCCGACCCGGCGACGGGTGCCTCCGCAGCCGACGGCGCCCTGTCCGGCGCCCCCGCGGCCCCGCCGGGTCCGGCCGCGCCCGCCGCCCGCAGGTCGGCGATCTCCATGCTGAGGAAGCGCCACCACATGACGCCGAAGAAGACGGCGAACAGCGGCCACTGCAGGCCGTAGCCCACGTTGAGGGCCGAGCCCATCGCCGACCCCGCACGTCCCCACTGCCAGATGGCCAGCCAGGTGCAGGTGACCATCGCGCCGAGTGTGAGGACGTGCCAGACCATCCACCTCGGGGACAGCAGCAGCCGCATCACGCCGACCAGGGTACGCACCCCGGCATGGCGACGGCCGCGCCCCGACGAGCGCTCGGTCACTCGCCCGTCCGGTGGTCCCCCGACCGCCCGGTGGTCCCTCGCCCGCCCGATCGGATCACCTGCCCACGCCCCACCCGCAACCCCGCGATTCGGCCCGCGGAGCCCTCCGACACCCGGTGCGATGATCGGCCCATGACGAGCGGACCGGTCCCGGCACGACCGCGTGGGGCCCTGCGGGACTGGCTGAGCCCGGCGCCCCCGTCCTTCCCGGGCGTCGCCACCGACCCCCGCGAGCGACGGCTGATCGGCCTGGAGATCGCCGTCGTCCTGACCGTGACGCTGGGCCTGTCCGCGGTGCGCAGCGCGCTGTCGCTGCTCGAGGCCCTGCTGAACCCCGCGCCGCTGGCCGACCAGCAGGTCACCCTGAACGCGCCCGCGTCCACCGACGCCTGGATCGACCTCGCGTTCCAGCTGGTCCGCGCGCTGCAGCTGGCCGGATGGGGCGCGCTGGCCGCCTACCTGCTGCTGCGGGCGGGCATCGCGCTGCGCCGGGTCGGGCTCGACGGGCGGCGGCCGTGGCGCGACGCGGCGCACTCCGCGGGCCTGGCCGCGCTGATCGGCCTCCCCGGGCTGGGGCTCTACCTGGTCGGACGGCTCGCCGGGATCACCCCGGACGTCGCGCCCAGCACGCTGACCGACCAGTGGTGGCGGATCCCGGTGCTGGTGCTGTCCGCGGCGGCGAACTCCTGGGCGGAGGAGGTCGTCATGATCGGCTACCTGCTCACCCGGCTGCGGCGGCTCGGCTGGTCGGAGAACCGGTCGGCGTTCGCGGCCGCCGCCCTCCGCGGGTGCTACCACCTCTACCAGGGGATCGGCGCGTTCGTCGGCAACCTCGTCATGGGTCTGGTGTTCGCGCGCTACTGGCAGCGGACGAACCGGCTGTGGCCGCTCGTGGGCGCCCATCTGCTGATCGACGTCGTGGCGTTCGTGGGGTACGCACTGCTCGGTGGCGTGCTTCCGTTCTGACCCGGGAAAGCGGCCCTCACCAGCGGAAAGGTGACCCTGTCCAACTGAGACGGATACCCTTTCTGGAGCCGTTCCAGGAAACGTCGCCAGTCGCTAACCTGGAGGACATGACCGACGAATCGAAGTTCCACGCCCTGCTCCGCGACCAGGTCCGCAGCGAGTTCACCGCCGCCCAGCAGTACCTCGCGATCGCCGTCTGGCTCGACGACGCCGACCTCCCGCAGCTGGCCGCGCACTTCTACGCGCAGGCCGTCGAGGAGCGCAACCACGCGATGATGATGGTCCAGTACCAGCTGGACAACGACCTCACGGCAACCATCCCCTCGGTCGGCGAGGTGCAGAACGACTTCGCCTCGGTCGAGGAGCTCGTGCAGCTCGCGCTGACCCAGGAGAAGCAGGTCACCGAGCAGATCACCACGCTGGCCCGCACCGCCCGCGACGAGGACGACTACCTCGGCGAGCAGTTCCTGCAGTGGTTCCTGAAGGAGCAGGTGGAGGAGGTCGCCTCGATGACGACGCTGCTCACCATCGTCCGCCGCGCCGGCGACGACCTGTTCCACGTCGAGGACTTCGTGGCCCGCGAGCTCGCGCGCGGCGACGCCGCCGACGCGACCGCCCCGGCCGCCGCGGGCGGCGCCCTGTAGGAACCCCTACGTCGGTCCGCCGCGGGCCCCGGCGCTCCTCGCGGGAGCGCCGGGGCCCGCGGCCGTCTAGCGCAGGGTGATCTGCTTGCCCGCGAGCACGTCGCGCGCCCGGTGCTCGGACTCGGTCAGCGGCGTGGAGTCCAGCCCGGCCACCGCCTCGTCGAGCCGCTTCGCGAACTCCGCGGCGGGACCCGCCCACTCCGAGGAGTGCATCTCCCGGTCGACGTCCCAGACCGGCACGAGCAGCCCGTGCGCCCGGAACGACCCGGCGTAGCGGGAACCCTCGCCCAGCTCCAGGCCGCCCTGGCCGGACAGCCGCGCCAGCGCCGCCATCAGCGTCGTCTCGTCCTCGGTCCGCACCCAGCGCACGTGCGCCTTGGACCCGGTGTCGACCCAGTACGCGCCGCGCACGCCGTCGGCGGTGACCGCCTCGGTCGGCATGATCACCGAGTTGGCACGCTCCAGCATCGCCTGGGCCTCGGGGTCCGGGCTCTCCGACGGCAGCCACCACGCGAAGTCGGCGTGCACCGTCGGCTCCAGCGGCGTGCCGGGCTCCAGCACGTCCTGCAGTCGCTCGCCGGTGTGCCGCCCGGCGCCGACGACCGGCAGCGACGATCCCGGCTCGGCCGAGCGCGCCCAGGCGAGCGCCCCGGCCAGGTCGGCCGAGAGGTCCCCGGAGCGGGTCTGGACCTGCATGCCGAGCAGGACCTCGCCGTTGTCGCGCACGATCGCGGCGGACGCGCCCGGCAGCACCGAGGCCAGCGTGACCGGACCGCCGGAGCGGACCGGGAGGGCCGCCGTCGCCGACGGGAGGAACTCCCGCATGGCGACGAGGTCGGGCTCCGCCGCGAGGCCCTCGAACGGCCGGATGACGATCACGTCGTCACCGGCGCCGTGGCAGGCCTTGTACCGCTTGCCGGAGCCGCAGGGGCACGGCCGGCGCGGGTTGTCCCCCGCGTCGGCGGTGCTGGCACGGTTGCGCGTCTTCTTACCCATCGCCGGGCAAGGTAGCGGGTCGTGCATGTCTTCGATCCGGCCGACCCCGGTTTCCTCGCCGACCCCTACCCCGCCTACGCCGCCCTGCGCGCCGCCGGGCCGGTCCACGACCACCCCGGTCTGGGCGTCCCGGTCGCGGTGACGCACGCGGCCTGCTCCGCCGTGCTGCGCGACCGCGGCCTGGGCCGCATCTGGTCCGACGCCGTGCCCGCGGCCGAGCTGGCCGCGTTCAACCTGCTGCACCGCAACTCGCTGCTGGAGCGTGAGGGCGAGCCGCACACCCGGCTGCGACGCCTGGTGGCCTCGGCGTTCGCCCGTGGCCACACCGAGCGGCTGGCCCCGCTGGTGCGGGCGCGGGCCGGGGCCCTGGTGGACGACCTGGTGGCCCGCATCCGCGACGACGTCCCCGCCGACCTGGTGGAGCTCGTCGCCGCACCGCTGCCGGTCGCCGTGATCGCCGACCTGCTCGGCGTGCCGGAGGACCGCCGGGCGCCGCTGCGGGACTGGTCCGACGCGATCGTGCGGATGTACGAGCCCGACCCCGGCGACGACGGCCGTCGCGCGGCCGAGCGGGCGTCGGCCGACTTCACGGCGCTGCTGCGGGAACTGGTCGACGAGCGCCGGTCCGGCCGCGCCGCCCCCGCCGGGGACACCGGCACGGGACCGGACCTGATCACCGACCTGCTCGCCGTCCGGGACGCCGGGTCGCCGTCCGTCCGGCTCGACGAGGACGAGCTCGTCGGCACCGCAGTGCTGCTCCTGATGGCCGGGCACGAGGCGACGGTCAACGTCGTCGGGAACGGCGTGCACGCCCTGCTACGGCACCCGGACCAGTGGCAGCGGCTGCTCGACGACCCCGGACTGGTCGGAACGGCCGTCGAGGAGCTGATCCGCTTCGACGCACCGCTGCAGCTGTTCGAGCGGACCGCCGTCGTCGACACCACGGTGGCCGGCCACCCGGTCCCGGCGGGCACCCGGATCGCGACGCTGCTCGGCGCGGCCGGGCGCGACCCGTCCGTCTTCGGCGACGACGCCGACCGCCTCGACGTCGGCCGCTCCCCCAACCCCCACCTGGGCTTCGGGGCAGGGGTGCACTACTGCCTGGGCGCCCCGCTGGCCCGGCTGGAGATCGCCGAGGTGCTGCGCGCACTGCTGGAACGCCTGCCCGACGCCGTCGTCGACGGCGCGCCGGTCCGGCGGCCACGGTTCGTCATGCGCGGCTGGGCGGAGCTGCGGCTGACCGCCCACACCGTCCGATGAACCGAATGCCGCAATGCTCCGAGAGCCGAACGGTCCATTCCTGGGAGCCGTCGGCGAATTGTCGACGGCGCCGCGCAATCAGCGACGGAAAAGGGACGTCGGGAACGACCGGAACCGACGTCGACGACCATCGGGCGACGTGGTGGAATCGACGACGATGGAATCGTGGTCGGAACTGCTGCGGACCGTTCTCGGCGTGCCGGGGACGGGGTACGCCTGCGTCGCCGACCCCACCACGGGCGAGATCGTCGCGGACGCCGGCGGGCGTGCCGTGCCCGGCCTCGCCGAGGTGCTCGGCTGGGGCGCCGCGCAGGTCGTCGCCGAGGGACCGGTGTTCGAGGACGCGGTGATCACCACCCGGGAGGGCGACCACCACCTCCTGCGGGCGCTGCCCCGCGACGGCGCGGCCACGCTGCTCGCCTACGCCCACCTCGACCGGTCCGGCAGCCCGGTCGCGCTCCTCCGGCGGGCACTGCGCGCACCCGCAACACCCCCGGCGCGGACGGCTCCGCAGGTCACGGCACCTACTGCCGACCCGGCCGCGGCCCCGGCACGTCCGGTGATGCCGGCCCGACCCGCCGCGCCCGTCATGTCGCCGGCCGGGCCCACGGACACCGCACCGGCGACGATCGCGGTACCGAGACCGTCACCGGTACCGGACGCCGAGCGCACCCCGGGACCGGCCGTCCCGCTCCCCCGACGCGCGCCCGGCCCCGCCGAGCCGTCCGAGCCCCCTCCCGCGGCCGGCCGTGACGACGCGCACGCCGGAGCCGTACCCGAGGGCGGCCGGTGGGCCGACGACCTGGGCACCATGGCCCGGATCCTCGCCGCGCTGCGCCGTCTGGACCCGTCGTCGAGCACACGGTGACGACGGGGTGTTGACGCTCCGGAATTGCGCGTTATCGTTGTCCGCCCCGGCGCCGTAAAATACTGAGATCAATTTCCGCGGAATGCGGAACGGGATCGCGGCGCGGGCTCCCCGAGATCGTCGCGGCGGCTGCCGCGCGGAAGGCTCTTGAGATGAACAACATCGATCGTTCCCTGGACATGGCCGCCAACATCAAGGGCGCGTTCGCGGTCGCGATCGTCGACTTCGACAGCGGCATGACCCTGGGGTCGCGCGGGGGCAGCCCCGAGTTCGACCTCGACGTCGCCGCGCCCGGGAACTCCGAGGTCGTCCGGACCAAGCTCGAGGTCATGCAGAAGCTGGGCCTGCGCGAGACCATCGAGGACATCCTGATCACCCTCGACACCCAGTACCACCTGATCCGGATCATCCGCGGCACCGACGAGCAGCTGTTCTTCTACCTCGTACTCAACCGCGCCCAGGCCAACCTGGCGATGGCCCGCCGCGACCTGCGCGTCATCGAGCAGCAGTTCGCGATGACCTCGCCGCAGGCCGGTGCGCCGCAGCAGCAGGGCCAGGCGTTCTTCCCCGCCCAGCGCTGAGGCCCCAGCGACCCACACGACCGATGGGACGTCACCGGCACGCCGTCGCCGTACGCACCGACGGGCTGGCCGCCGTACTGGGGCCGCTGTTCTTCGACCCGCGGATCCGCTCGGCGGCCCTGCTCGACGTGGACAGCGGGATGGTCCTCGACGTCTGCGGGCCCGACACCGCCGTCGGGCGGACGGGCCGGGGCGTCCCCGCGGCCCACGACCACCGCGACGAGGTCCGCGGTGCGGCGCACGCCGAGCTCGTCCGGATCGCGCTGGCTCTCGCCCCGAATGCGGGCGGGCGGCTCGGGCTCGTCCTGGAGGCGGGGCCGGACCGGCACGTGCTGCGCACCGTCGCCGACCCGCACGGCGGGCGGCTGGCCCTGTCGGTGGTCGTGCGCGGCCCCGACCGGGCCGTGCGACGGGTCCGCAAGCTGCTGGAGGAGGTCTCCGACGCCGCGCTGACCGCGGGCCCGTCGACGGCGGTCCGCCCCGGCTCGGCGGGCTGGGCGGCCACGCCCGTCACTCCCGCACCGCCGCCGGC
>NZ_JAMXSG010000030.1:0-31357 GCF_024124365.1 Pseudonocardia sp. McavD-2-B | reverse complement strand
CGCGCTGGCGCTGGCCGCCGGCCGCCGGGCGGCCGTCGCGGCCGAGGCGCAGACCCTGCGCCGGCTCGAACGCGACATCCACGACGGGCCGCAGCAGCGCCTGGTGCGGCTGGGCATGGACCTGGAGTCCGCCGTCCGGCGCCTCGACGACGACCCCGAGCGCGCCCGCCCGCTGTTGCACGAGGCCCTGGAACAGAGCCGCGAAGCGCTCTCGGAACTGCGTGCGCTGTCCCGGGGCATCGCGCCGCCGATCCTGGCCGACCGCGGGCTCGGCCCGGCGTTGCGGGCCGCCGCGGGGCGCTGCCCGGTTCCGGTCGACCTCGACGTCGGCCTCGACGACGGCACCCGGCTGCCCGCCCTTGTCGAGAACACCGCGTACTTCGTGGTGACCGAGGCGCTCACCAACATCGCCAAGCACGCCGGCGCGACCGCGGTGACGGTCACCGTGACCGTCGACGAGACCCTGCTGCGGGTCTGCGTCCGCGACGACGGCCGCGGCGGCGCCCACCCGGGCAAGGGCCACGGCCTGGCCGGGCTCGCCGACCGGCTGGAGATCGTCGAGGGACGCCTGGAGGTCGACAGCCCGCCGGGTGGCCCGACCGTCCTGACCGCGGAGGTCCCGGTCGCCGGCCTGGGGGACGCGTGACCCAGGATGGGGCCATGACGATGCGGGTGGTCCTCGCCGAGGACTCGGTGCTGCTGCGCGAGGGTCTGGTCCGGCTGCTGGAGGAGGCGGACGCGACGGTGCTCGCCGCCGTCGGGGACGGCACCGCGCTCGTCGCCGCGGTGGAGGAGCACCAGCCCGAGGTGGCCGTCGTCGACGTCCGGATGCCGCCCTCGTTCACCGACGAGGGGCTGCGGGCCGCGCTGGAGATCCGCAGGCGGTTCCCGTCGGTCGGCATCCTGGTGCTGTCGCAGTACGTCGAGGAGTCCTACGCCACCGACCTGCTGGAGGCCGGCGGCGGGGTCGGGTACCTGCTCAAGGACCGTGTGTCCAGGCTCGCCGACCTCTCCGACGCACTCGGCCGGGTCGCCGCGGGCGGCACCGTGCTGGACCCCGAGGTCGTCTCCGCGCTGCTCACCAAGCGCCGCCGGCGCGACCCCCTGGCCGAGCTGTCCCCGCGCGAGCGCGAGGTGCTGGAACTCATGGCCCAGGGCCGCACCAACATCGCCATCGGGCGGCTCATGGTGATCACCCAGGGCGCGGTGGAGAAGCACATCTCCTCGATCTTCACCAAGCTCGGGCTGCCGCCGTCGTCGGACGACCACCGCCGCGTGATGGCGGTGCTCGCCTGGCTGGAGGGCTGAGCGCCACCGTCACTCAATAGTGATCACCGTGCCGGCGTCCGGTCACCCTCTGTTCGCCCGCCACGGGTGCACTCGGGTGGTTGGTCCCACCACCACGGAGGCACTCGTGACCACGTCCGACCCCACCCCCGCCCTGTCGCGGCGCCGGCTGCTGCGCAACTCCGCCCTGGTCGGGCTGGGCATCGCAATCGGCGGGAGCACCGATGTCATCGCCGGGCACTCCGCCTCGGCCGCACCGCCGCCGTTGCGGGGGGCCGGGTACGGCCCGCTCGTCGCGGATCCGAGGGGCGTGCTCGCGCTGCCCCGCGGCTTCCGCTACACCGTCGTCGCCCAGGCCGGCGTGACCCGGTTGACCGACGGGGGCGAGCCCACCCCCAGCGACACCGACGGCACCGCCTGCTTCGACCGGCCCGACGGCTGGACGCTGGTCAACAACCACGAGATCGGCGGCGGGGAGGCGCACCGCGTACCGGCCCGCCCGGGGCTGACCTACGACCCGGGGGCCGGGGGCGGTACCACCAATGTCGAGGTCGACCGGGCCGGCCGCCGCACCGGTGAGTACGTGTCCGTCGCAGGGACGCACAACAACTGCGCCGGCGGCGTGACGCCGTGGGGCACCTGGCTGACCTGTGAGGAGACCGAGGCCCGGGCGGGGACGAACGGGCTCACGAAGGACCACGGCTTCGTGTTCGAGGTCAGTCCTGCCGGCCGGGAGAACGCGGGGAACAGCACGACCCCGCTGCGTTTCCTGGGCCGCTTCTCGCACGAGGCGTGCGCGGTCGACCCGGCGACGCGCACGATCTACCTGACCGAGGACGCCGCCGGACCCAACGGGCTGCTGTACCGCTGGGTGCCCCCGTCCGGGTTCGACGGCCGCCGATGGGAGCTCAAGGCGCTCGCCGAGGGGCCCGGCGGCGACACCGCGGGCCGTCTGCAGGCGATGCGCGCCCTCGACGGCGACCGCCCGGTGCCCGACCTGTCCGAGGCCACCCGGCCGGGAACGACCTACCGCGTCGAGTGGACCGACGTGCCGGACCGGCTCGCCCGGACGATGTCCACCCGCGTGCAGCTGCCGCCGGACCGCGTCACCCGCAGCCGCAAGTTCGAGGGCGCGTGGTGGGGCGAGGGCGGCGCGTTCGTCGTCGCCAGCTACGCCCGGCTCGAGGACGGCAGCCGCAACCCGCACGACGGACAGATCTGGTTCCACGACCCGCGTCGCGGGACCCTCGAGCTGCGCACGATCTTCGGGGTGAACGCCGACCCGGCCGCCGACGGGACGAACTTCGACGGGCCGGACAACATCACGGTCTCACCCTACGGAGGCACGATCGTCGCGGAGGACGGCGAGGGCGTCCAGCACCTCGTCGGGGTCCCGCGCACCGGGGCGCCCTACGCACTGGCACGCAACGACCTGAACGACAGCGAGTTCGCCGGCCCCACGTTCACCGGGGACGGCCGCTTCCTGTTCGCCGGCATCCAGAACCCGGGGTATTTGCTGGCCGTCACCGGGCCCTGGCGCCGCTGAGGTTCACACCGACCGCAGGTCGAGGTCGAGCCCCGTGGAGGCGCCGGGCGAGACCTCGACCGGGATACCCCAGTCCTGCTGGTAGCGGTGGCAGGCGGCGAACCCGTCGGACGGGTCGTCGCAGGCCGCGGCGGTCACCGCGACCTGCAGCACCCCGGCGCCGACGGCCGGGTCCAGGCGCAGCTCGCGGGTCAGCCCGGTCGCGGTGCCCCCGCCGGACAGCAGCAGCGACGGCGGGTCGGCCGCCACGGTCAGCGACGTCGGGTCGCCGTACCGGTTGTCGAGGTGCTGCCCGGTGGGCGGGGCGAACCCGATCCGCAGCGCCACGCCCGGGGCGAGGGCCGTCGGGGTCCGCCGGACGAGGTGGGCGTCGCCGGACACCTGCGACCCGGCCGGGACGGGCAGCCGCACCAGCCGGTGCGCCGCGGACTCGACGACGACCAGCGTCTCGCCGTCGACGAGCAGGTCCGACGGTTCGGCGAGCCCCTCGGCGAGCGTCGAGACCAGGTTCGTCGCGGGGTCGAACCGGCGCACCGCGCCGTTGTAGGTGTCGGCGACGGCGACCGAGCCGTCGGGCAGCACGGTCACCCCGAGCGGGTGCTGCAGCAGCGCCTGCGCGGCCGGGCCGTCGCGGTGCCCGAACTCGAACAGCCCCTGCCCGACGGCCGTCGCGACCGCGGCCCCGGGGCCGTCGCCGACCCGGCGCAGCGCGGAGATCTCGGAGTCGGCGACCCACAGCGTCCCGTCGGGGCCGGCGGCCAGCCCGGACGGCTGGGCGAAGAACGCCTCGTCGAACGCGCCGTCGCGCAGTCCCTCGTTGGTGGTCCCGGCCAGGACCCGGGCCTCACCGGTGGCGGGGTCGAGGGTCCACAACTGGTGCGGTCCCGCCATCGCGACGACGACCGTCCCACCCCACCACGCCAGGTCCCACGGCGAGGACAGCAGCGCCGACGCGCCACCGACGGCGACCCGTTCGCGCAGCTGCTCACCGGTCCCGACCAGGGTGGACACGGTGCCGTCGGCCAGGTCGACCCGCCGGACCGCGTGGTTGACGGTGTCGGCGACCAGCACGGCGTCGCCGGAGGGGAGGACCAGCAACCCCTGCGGCTCGGAGAACCGGGCCGCCGCCGTCGCGCCGTCGGCGAGCCCGCGCTCCCCGGACCCGATCCGCCGCACCTCGGTCCCCAGGTCGGGCTCCAGCTCGACGAGCTGGTGGTGGGCGGTGTCGGACACGAGGAACGTGCCGCCGGGCAGCGCGACGACCTTCCCGGGGAACCGCAGCGCGGTGTCCGGCGCGGGCGGCGGGACGTACGGGTCGTCCCCGCGGCGCAGCCGGTCGCCGTGTGTGCCGACCAGCTCCCGGACCAGCGCGGCCAGCCCGGGGCCGTGCCCCTCGCCCGCCATCCGGGCGACGACGAACCCGTCCGGGTCGATGACGGCCAGGGTCGGCCAGGCGCGGGCGGCGTAGGCGTCCCAGGTGGTGAGCTCCGGGTCGTCGAGGACGGGGTGGGTGACGTCGTAGCGCTCCACGGCGGCCTCGACGGCGGCCGGGTCCGCCTCGTGCAGGAACTTCGGCGAGTGCACCCCGATGATCGTCAGAACGTCACCGAACTCGGCTTCCAGGGGCCGCAGCTCATCGAGCGCGTGCAGGCAGTTGACGCAGCAGAACGTCCAGAAGTCGAGCACCACGATCCGCCCGCGCAGCCCGGCGAGGGTCACGTCCTCGCCGCCGGTGTTGAGCCACCGCCGTCCGCGCAGTTCGGGCGCCCGCACCTTCATCCGTTCACCAGCAGTCACACCGGCCCCAACGACGGACCGGCGCGCGGGTGTTCCCCGGCCACGCCACACTGATCGTCATGCCCGAGCTGCCCGAGGTGGAGAACGCACGCACGGTCCTCGCCGAGGCCGTCGGCCGCACGATCACCGCCGTCGACGACCGCGACGACTGGGTCTGCCGCCCGCACCGCCCCGGTGACATCGCCTCGGCGCTGAAGGGCGGGCGGCTCACCCGGGCGAACCGGATCGGCAAGACCATGTGGTGCGACACCGAGACCGCCGACGGCGAGGCGGGGCCCGCGCTCGGCGTGCATCTCGGGATGGGCGGACGGATCGTCGTCACCGACTCCGACGGTGAGCGCATCGGCGGCGGCCCCGCCCGCCCCGACCGGCAGCCGCGCAAGGCCGAGTGGGACCGGTTCACCATGACCTTCGACGACGGCGGGCAGTTCCGGCTGTTCGACAAGCGCCGCCTCGGCCGGGTCCGGCTCGACCCCGACCTGTCCGGTCTCGGCCCCGACGCGGAGGGGATGAAGCCGGCCGAGTTCCGCGACCGGCTGCTGCGCGGCACGTCGGCGGTGAAGGCACGGCTGCTCGACCAGTCCGTGCTGGCAGGCGTCGGGAACCTGCTGGCCGACGAGACGCTGTGGCAGGCGCGGATCTCGCCGAAGGCCCCGGTGCGCGACCTGACCCGCACCGACCTGGACCGGCTGCACCGCAACCTCGACCGCGCGCTGGAGCGGGCCGTCGCGAACGGCGGCGTGCACACCGGTGAGGTCGTCGAGCACCGGCACCCGGGCGGGCACTGCCCCCGCTGCGGGACCGAGATGGTGCACGGCACCGTCGGCGGGCGGTCGACCTGGTGGTGCCCGCAGGAGCAGGTCTGACCGGAGGCCGTGCACAATCAGCCCATGCCGGACACGTCCGACACCGCTCTGCTCTTCCTCGACCGCGGCCTCGTGCGCGCCGACGACGCCCCACCCGACCCCGCGGCCCAGCGCCGTGCCCACACCCTGGTGCGGACCGCCCGCGGTGCCCGATGGGTCGTCCCCGTGCTCCTGCTCGTCGTGCTGGTGCTCGCGTTCACCCCGGTGGCGGGCGCGGCGTTCTGGATGGCGGCCGTCGTCGTGCTGGTCGGGGTAGTGGCCGTGGTGCTGCTGCTGACCCGCGCGGCCGCCGTCGCGCACGCCACGGCGGGGCTCCCGGTGCCGATCGAGATCACCGGGAAGGTCGCGACCGCGATGCGTGCCGTGCTCGCGATGACCGGCGCACTGCGGACCCACCGGAGGGCCGGCGGTGCCGCCGAGGGGGTCGCGCTGCTGCGGCAGTGGACTACGGCGACCGAGGCGTTGCGCGCGGCGTGGCTGCGCGACGACATCGGTGCCTGGCACGACCACGCCCGCACCCTCGCCGCGGCGGGGGAGCGGGCCACGCGCATCACCGGCGGCCTGACCGGCGCCGGGACGCCGGACGGGGACCCCGCAGCCTGACCGGCGCCGGGGGTGGCGCCCGGCCGGGTCAGGCCGGGGCGGTGTCCCGTCGCCGGGTCCGGCGGTCGAGCACCAGCGACAGCACCGTCACCCCGGTGAACGCGAGCGCCGCCCCGGACGCCCATCCGGCGAGCACGTCGGAGAGCCAGTGCACACCCAGATAGACGCGGGTGAACCCTACGGCCCCCGCCCACAGCACCGCGAACGCGGTGAGCAGCACCCGGCCGCGTGACCGCAGCACCGGCCACAGCACGAGCACCAGCGTCGTCCAGGCGGCGGCGACCATGGTCGCGTGCCCGGACGGCAGCGACTCGTTCGCCACGGCCATCACCTGCAGGTCGGCGGGCGGACGGGCCCGGTCGAGGATCCGTTTGACCATCGTGAACACCACGCTCGCGACGAGCGGGACCGCGGCCAGGCACAGGCCCTCCGCGACCCGGCCGCGCACCGCGAGCACGGCCCCGCCGACGAGCGCGACCGCCGTGCTCCCGACGGTGTTGCCGAGCTCGGTGACGACCAGCGCGACCACGGTGACGCCGGGGATCCGGTCCGCGGCGAGCCCGACCGCGGTCTCGGTGTCACCGCCCTGCAGCACACCCGTCCACGCCAGGGCGATGAGCACCCCGGCGAGCACGAGCAGTACCGCAGCGACCGGACCGGTGACGCGGGCCCGCAGCGGGGCCGACGGTTGATCGTTCACCGGCCGATTCTCTCCCGGTCGATGCTCGTCCGCCGGAAGAGGTGCCTCAACGGCCGCGCCAGGCGCGGTAGCGGCCGATCAGCGCGGCGGTGGACGCGTCGAGACCGGCGTCCGGCGGGTTCGGGTCGTGGAGCGCGGGGCCGAACTGCTTGGCCATGACCTTGCCGAGCTCCACTCCCCACTGGTCGAAGGAGTCGATGCCCCAGATCGTGCCCTCGACGAAGGTGACGTGCTCGTAGAAGGCGATGATCTGCCCCAGCACCGACGGGGTCAGCTTCTCGGCCAGGATCGTCGACGACGGCCGGTTGCCCGGCATCACCTTGTGCGGCACGACGTCGGCCGGGGTGCCCTCGGCCTCGATCTCCGCGGCGGTCTTGCCGAACGCCAGCGCCGCGGACTGGGCGAACAGGTTCGCCATGAACAGGTCGTGGGAGTCGGCGGCGTCCTCGCCGGGCAGGTCGTGGTGCGGGCGGGCGAATCCGATGAAGTCGCACGGCACGAGCCGGGTGCCCTGGTGCAGCAGCTGGTAGAACGCGTGCTGGCCGTTGGTGCCCGGCTCGCCCCAGAAGATCTCGCCGGTGGTCGTGGTGACCGGGGTGCCGTCGCCGCGCACGGACTTGCCGTTGGACTCCATGGTCAGCTGCTGCAGGTAGGCGGGCAGCCGGTGCAGGTACTGGGAGTACGGCAGCACCGCGCGGGTGTCGGCGCCGAAGAAGTTCGCATACCAGACGCCGAGCAGCCCGGAGATCACCGGCAGGTTCTGCTCGAGCGGGGTGCGCCGGAAGTGCTCGTCCATGGCGTGCATGCCGGCGAGGAACTCCGCGAAGTGCTCGCGGCCGATCGCGCACATCAGCGACAGCCCGATCGCGGAGTCCAGCGAATAGCGGCCGCCGACCCAGTCCCAGAACCCGAACATGTTGTCGGTGGAGATGCCGAACTCCGACACCTTCTCCGCGTTCGTGGAGACCGCGGCGAAGTGCTTCGCGACGGCCCCGGTGTCGTCCGTCCCCAGCCCGGACAGCAGCCAGGACCGCGCGTTGCGGGCGTTGGTCAGCGTCTCCTGCGTGGTGAACGTCTTCGACGAGACGACGAACAGCGTGGTCGCCGGGTCGAGGTCGCGGGTCTTCTCGTACAGGTCGGTCGGGTCGATGTTGGACACGAACCGGCACTCGAGGTCGCGCTGCGCGTAGTCGCGCAGCGCCTCGTAGGCCATGACCGGGCCCAGGTCGGAGCCGCCGATGCCGATGTTGACCACCGTGCGGATCCGCCGGCCGGTGGATCCGGTCCACGCCCCGGAGCGCACCGCGTCGGTGAACTCGCCCATCCGGTCCAGGACGGCGTGCACGTCGGCGACGACGTCCTGGCCGTCGACGGTGAGCGACGCGTCACGCGGCAGCCGCAGCGCCGTGTGCAGCACGGCCCGGTCCTCGGAGGTGTTCACGTGCGCACCGGTGAACATCGCCTCGGTGCGGGCGGGCAGCCCGGCCGCCCGCGCCAGGTCCGTCAGCAACCCGACGGTGTCGCGGGTGATGCGGTGCTTGGAGTAGTCGAGCACCAGGTCGGCCCCGGTGACGGTGAGCGCACCGGCGCGGTCGGGGTCGTCGTCGAACAGCGACCGCAGGTGCCGCGGCTCGACCTCCGCCGCGTGCTCGGTCAGCGCCGTCCATTCCGTGGTCGCCGTGATGTCGTGGCTGTTCGTGTCGGACACGACGGCCATCATGGCGCAGCGCCGGGGCCGGAGCGCGACGGCGCGACGCGGCGGCGCGTCACTGGTCCGCTCGGGCGTACCGCCCGGCGCGCGCAGGGTCGTGCGGGACGAGCGGCATGTCCGGATCGCCGGACTGCACGTGGCCCCGACGGTCGGTGAACCCCGGGTGGGTGAGCCGCCGGCCACTGCGACGTCCGGGTGACGTCCGCTTCCTGCAGGGACACGCTGTGTGCCCGCTACCTGCGGCGACGCAGGATCGGGGTGACCGCTCGACCGGTCGTGCCGTGTGGGCCACCGGCCACAGTGCTCCCCGGTCGGGTGACACGCGGTGGCGTACATCTCGTCGCGTCCTGCGGCCGTCTCGTCGCGCAGGGTGGCTGAACCGGGCGGCGTAGCGCGTTCGTGCCTCTAGGGTCTTGTGCAGTCCGTGGTGACGAGCTCACCCGCGGTGATCATCTCGTACCTGGAGGAACCGTGTACCGCTCCCTGACCGGAACCCCGCGCGATGTCGCGCTGCTCGTCGCCCGCCTGCTGCTGGCCTACATCATGGTCATGCACTCGTGGAAGAAGATCGACGCCGGTCTGTTCGACACCGCCGCCGTGTTCGCGAAGTTCGGCATCCCCCTGGCCATCGGCGCGGCCTCGTTCACGATCGTGGTCGAGCTCGTGTTCTCGCTCTCGGTCGCCCTCGGTGTCCGCATGGTCCTGCCCGGCGCGATGATGACCTTCGTGATGGCCGGCGCGATCTGGTTCGTCCACGGCAAGAACGGCCTGTTCATGGCCGACAACGGGTGGGCGCTCGTCGGCACGATCATCTGCGCCACGCTGATCCTCATGTCCACCGGCCCGGGCCGGTTCAGCGTCGACGAGCTCCTGTCGCGTCAGGCGGCCCGCCGGATGGAGCAGACCCAGGCGATCCCGCGCCAGACCGTCTCGGTCTGACCCGCACCTCCCGGTCCGCCCGCGCGTCCCGGAGCCGGGCGGGCCGGTGACCCTCCTCCCGGACCCCGCGAGCGTGACCACGGCCCGCACCCCGACGCCACGGGGTGCGGGCCGCATCCGTGCCCGGCGCTAATCTCCGCGGGTGAGCCACGAGCGGACGACCGAGGGGCGGGCGCTGCCCCGGCTGACCGCGATCCGGTACGTGACCCCGCTGCGCGAGGGCGGGTCGCTGCCCGGGCTGATGGAGGCCGACGACCTCGGTACCTACGCGGTCAAGTTCACCGGCGCCGGGCAGGGCCGCCCGGTGCTGGTCAACGAGATCGTCTCCGGGGAGCTCGCCCGCGCGCTGGGTCTGCCCGTCCCGCGGATCGCGACCATCGTCGTCGACGGGACGCTCGGGCGCACCGAGCCGGACGAGGAGGTCCAGGAGCTGCTCCGGAACTCCGACGGGCTCAACCTGGCCGTCGACTTCCTGCCCGGGGCGCTCGATCTGGACCCGGTCGCCTTCGACGTCGGGCCCGGGTTCGCCGGTCGGGTGCTCTGGTTCGACGCGCTCGTCGGCAACGTCGACCGCTCCTGGCGCAACTCGAACATGCTGCTCTGGCACCGCAGGCCCTACCTGATCGACCACGGAGCGACGCTCACCTTCGCCCACGACTGGTCGGCCGCGCCGCGGTTCGCCCACCGCCCGTTCGACGCAGGCGACCACGTGCTGCTCGGCGCCCGTCCCGACCTCGACGCCGCGGACGGCGCACTGGCCCCGCTGGTCACCCCGGACCTGCTCGAAGGGGTGCTGGCGCTGGTGCCCGACGAGTGGATCGCCGACGTCGACGGCGTCGGGGGGCCCGACGCCGTACGCGCCGCCTACGTCCAGGCTCTCGCGGCCCGGGTCGCGGCGCGCGGGGACTGGCTGCCGGGCGTCGCCGCGACGGTGGCGGCGGGCAGACCGCGGCCGGTCGACCGTGCCCCACGCCGTCCGCCGTGGCTCCGGATCGGCGGCGTCGGCGGCGGTGAGGGCCGGTGAGCGGCCTCGTCGCCTACGAGTACGCGCTGCTGCGGGTCGTGCCGCGGGTGGAACGCGGCGAGTCGATGAACGCCGGGGTGCTCCTGCACTGCCGGGCCCGCGACGTCCTCGCGGTGCGGGTCCACCTCGACCGCGCCCGGCTGGCCGCGCTCGACCCGACCGCCGACGCCGACGCCGTCGACGAGCTGCTGGCGACCGTGGCCGCGGTGGCCGCGGTGCCCGAGCCACCGCGCTCGGACCGGCACGCCACCGGCGCACTGGCCGCCCGCGGGCCCGGCGCGGGGGAGGACATCGGACGCCGCTTCCGGCGTCTCACCACCGCACGCAGCACCATCGTGTGCCCCGGCCCGGTCCACACAGGACTCACCGCGGACCCGGCCGCGGAGGCCGAGCGGCTGCTCGCCCGCCTCGTCCTGCCGCTGTCCTAGACGCGGCCCCGGCCGGTGCCCGGAACGCACGACGACGCCGCCCGGTGACCGGTGCGGCGCCGTCGGGTGGGGACGGTCTCAGGAGGAGGCGGCCCGTCCGGCCTTCTCGATCGAGTCCGCGAGCTGGTCCTCGCTGAGCATGGGGAAGAAGCCGCGGAAGTCCGGGTCCTGCACACCGCTCCAGTCGTAGACCTGGGTGACCGTCGTGCCGTCGCCCTCGGGCGCGAGGTGCCAGGTGTAGGTGTGGCCCTCGGCGCGCACGTCGCCGATCGTGTCCTTCTTCGCGTCGATCGGGTGCATCGACGGCGCCCAGCCGATCACGCGGTCCTGCTCGAAGGACGTGACGGTGTTCTTCATCTGGTAGTCGCCGAGGTCGCCGTTGTGCATGTTCATCACGAACTCGTCGCCGACGCCGCTGATCTCCGTCGAGCCCTCGACGCCCCGCAGCATGCCGGCGCCGTCGATCTCCTGGTGCCGGGTGGGGGTCGACAGCAGCGCGAACAGCTGCTGCGGGGTGGCGGACACGGTGCGGGTGACGGTGATCTGGTCGCTCACGGGTTCCTCTCCCACCGGTCGTCGTCGACGGCGCCGGGGTGCGCCGGACGCGACCGGTCATGATCAGGGGAGAGGTGCCCGCAATCGTCGTGACCGAAACGGGGGTGGTCGGCGCGGGGGCGATCATGTTGCATCGGGGGATGACCGACGCACACGACGGGGTGGACCCGGTCGCCCTGACCCGCTGGCTGGCCGCCGAGGTGCCGCGGGTCGAGCTCGGCGACGGCCCGGTGGCCGTGGAGCGCATCTCCGGCGGGCACTCCAACCTGACCTTCCGGGTCACCGACGCCCGTGGCACGCCGTACGCGCTGCGCCGCCCGCCGACCGGGGGCGTGCTCGCCACCGCGCACGACATGGGCCGGGAGTGGCGCTTCCTGACCGCACTGGCCGGTACCGCGGTCCCGGTGCCGGAGCCGGTCGCCCTGTGCTCGGACCCCGCGGTGCTGGGCGCCGGCTTCTACCTGATGGGCTGGGTGGACGGCGTGGTCCCGGGGGACCGCGCCGCGGGGGAGGCCGTCCCGGAACCGGAGCGGCGGGCCTGCGGTCTGGACACCGCCGAGGTGCTCGCGGCGCTGCACGCCGTCGACCCGGCCGAGGTGGGGCTCGGCGACATGGCGCGGCCCGGCCGCTACCTGGAACGGCAGCTGCGCCGCTGGCACCGGCAGGCGCATGCGGGCGCGTTCACCGACCTCGCCGCGCTCGACGCCGCGCACGCCGCGCTGGTCGAGGCGATGCCGCCGGAGCCGGCCGGCGGGCCGCGGATCGCCCACGGCGACTTCCGGCCGGGGAACCTGTCGTTCCGCGGAGGCCGGATCACCGGCGTCTTCGACTGGGAGCTCGCGGCCCTGGGGGAGCCGCTGGCCGACCTGGGGTGGCTGCTGGCGTCCTGGGAGTGTCCGGGCGACACCCTGCCCGCGATCACGAGCGGCCCGACCGCGGCGCCCGGCTGGCCCGACCGCGACCTCGTCGCCGCCCGCTACGCCGAGCGCTCCGGGCACGCGCTGGACCAGCTGCCGTACTGGGTGGCGTTCGCGCACTGGCGTTGTGCCTGCATCGGGACCGGGGTCTGGACGCGCTACGCCCAGGGCAACATGGGCTCGGGCGCCGAGTCCGGGGAGGCCCTGGAGCGCCGTCGCGAGCGCGTGGTCGCCGACGCGGAGGCCGCACTCGCCGCATTGCGGCGCGGGCCGACGGGGCGTCGTCGCGGGGCGTAGTCTGCTGCCCACCACAGGTGATCACCCGGCGCGGGTGGTCACCGCCGCGCGGCGCCGCACCGACGCCGCGCACGGCCCGTCCGCGACCGGGGGAGTACGACGATGTCCGAGGCCGACGACCGCACCCGAGAGATGAGCCGGGAGACCGCCCGGCCGCGTCCCCGCAGCGGGGTGAACCCCGGTCGGCTGTGGGCCGGCGGTGTGGCGACGGCGGTGATCGCCGCGTTGATCGCCCTTGTGGGGCTGCTGATCCTGCAGGTCCTGCTGCAGATCCCGTACCTCGCCCCGGCCGTCTCCGAGCCGCTCGACGGCTGGGCCGCGGCGCAGAGCCTGGCGATCTGGGCCGCGGTCGCCGGGCTGGCGGCGACCGGGCTCGCGCACCTGCTGCTGGTCGCGGTGCCGAGCCCGATGTCCTACTTCGGCTGGATCGCCGGGCTGCTCACCGCGCTGGCCGCGGTGTCCCCGCTGATCCTCACCGAGCAGCCCTGGGCCGTCCGCATCGCCACCGCGGTGATCCACCTCGTGATCGGGATGTCGATCATCAGCCTGGTGACGACGACGGTCACCAGCGCCACCCACCGGGCCTGAGCTCAGGCGTCGACGGGGACCCGGGCGTCGCCCAGGCGGACCGGCAGCGTCCGGTAGCCGCGCAGCACCCGGGTCCCGCGCAGCTCGGCCGGGCCGTCGGCGCGCAGGTCGGGGTAGCTCTCGAACAGCGCCCGCAGCCCGACCTCGCCCTCCATCTTCGCCAGCGCCGCACCCAGGCAGTAGTGGATCCCCTGGCTGAACGCCACGTGCCGGTCCGCGCCCGCGCGCCCGACGTCGAACCGGGCGGGGTCGGGGAACACGTCCGGGTCGCGGTTCGCGCCCCCGAGGTGGGTGAGCACCAGCGCGCCCCGCTTGACCGGGAACCCGCACACCTCGGTGTCGCGTGCGGCGACGCGCCCGGTCCGCTGGACGGGGGAGTCGTAGCGCAGGACCTCGTCGACGGCGTTCGGCCACAGCGCCGGGTCGGCCTGCAGCCGGGCGAGCTCGTCGGGGTGGGTCAGCAGCAGGCGGGTGCCGTTGCCGATGAGGTTGACCGTCGTCTCGAACCCGGCGGCGAGCAGCAGCATCGCCAGCGACAGCAGCTCGTCGTGGGTGAGCCGGCCCTCCTCCTCGTCGTAGGCGGCGACCAGCGAGGACAGGATGGAGTCGTTGGGCTCCCGGCGCAGCCGCTCGAAGTGCCCGGCCATCCAGTCGGTGAGCGCGTCGATGTCGCGCTCGGAGCGGTGGAACGTCGCGTAGTCCAGGCCCATGTCGAGGGAGTAGGCGCCGCCCTCGCCCCACTCCAGGAACTTCTCCCGCATCTCCACCGGGGCGCCGAGCATCTCGGTGATGACGGTGGCCGGCAGCAGTGAGGCGTAGCCGGAGATGACGTCGGTGCGCCGGTCGGCGCCGGCCCGGGTCTCCAGGTCCGCGAGCAGCTGCGCCGCGATCTGTTCGGTGCGCCCGCGCAGCGAGGAGATCGCCTTGGCGCTGAACGAGCGGGTGACCAGCTTGCGGATCCGGTTGTGGTCCGGCGGGTCGATCGACAGCAGCGACGGCGGCTCGGCCGGCCCCAGCGGCCAGGTCCCGCCTGCGGCGAGCAGCGCCCGCAGCAGGCCCGGCGCGTTCTCCGGCATACGCAACCCGACGCAGAAGTCGGGGCTGCGCAGCACCTCGGTGGTGATCTCGTGGTCGACCGTGGTCCAGGTCAGCGCAGAACGCACCATCCGGCCCTGTCCACGGATCTGCTCGTAGGCCGGGTACGGGTCCCGGACCGCATCCGGGTTGATGATCATGTGCGCGCCCAGGTCACCCTTGGCCGCCTGGCGGGTCACCTCCCGCCGCATCGCCCCGTGCCGCAGCACCCACCGGATCCACCGTCGTACTCCCCGCGATGCCGCCATCCCGGCCTCCCCGCCTCGTCGTCGAGCTCGGTTCCGAAGCTACCAGGAGTAAGTTACCGCGGGTAGGTACGTTTCCGGCCCCGGCGGACGGTGGGCCGGACCCCACCGGGTACCAATGGCGGGTGACCGCCGTCGGGGAGCCGCGCCTGCTCGCGGTCAGTGACCTGCACGTGCGGCACGCGGAGAACGCCGACATCGCCGCGGGGCTGCACCCGGGACACCCGGGGGACTGGCTGATCGTCGCGGGTGACGTCGACGAGCGGATCGAGAGCGTCGTCGCGACGCTCGCCGTGCTGCGGGAGCGTTTCGCGCAGGTGCTGTGGACCCCGGGCAACCACGAGCTCTGGACCCGCGCCAAGAACGCCCGGGCCGACGCGGTCGAGCAGCTCGCCGGCGTCGCCCGCTACGACGAGCTGGTCCGCCGCTGCCGGGATGTCGGGGTGCTGACCCCGGAGGACGCGTGGCCGGTGTGGGACGGCCCGGGTGGCCCGGCCGTCATCGCGTCGCTGTTCGTGCCCTACGACTACTCGTTCCTGCCCGCCGGCACCACGACCTCGGAGGAGGGGCTGGCCGCGGCGTACGCCGCCGGTGTCGTCTGCACCGACGAGTACCTGCTCCATCCGGCTCCGTACGCCACGCGGGCCGAGTGGTCCGCGGCCCGGGTGGCGTCGACGGCGACCCGCCTGGACGCGCTCGATCCGGACCTGCCGACGGTGCTGGTCAACCACTGGCCGCTGGTCCGCGAGCCCTGCGATGTCCTCTGGTACCCGGAGTTCGCGCTCTGGTGCGGCACGACGGCGACGGCCGACTGGCACCGTCGCTACCGGGCGCGGGCGGTCGTGCACGGCCACCTGCACATCCCGCGGACGGTCACGGTCGACGGCGTCCCGTTCGTCGAGGTGTCGCTGGGTTACCCGCGGGAGTGGCGACGCCACTCCGAGCGGGTCGGTGGCCACTTCCCGGACCTGTTGCCGCGCACGGTGTTGCCTGCGTCATAGTTAGGTAAGGCTTACCTTGCTATAGCCTCGGGGTCCGTCGACACCCGAGGAGAACGATGACTGCGCTGCGCGTCGCCGTGATCGGCGCCGGTCCGGCTGCCGTCTACGCCGCCGACACCCTGCTGAAGTCCGATGCCGACGTCGCCGTGGACCTGTTCGAGAAGCTGCCCGCCCCGTTCGGGCTGGTCCGCTACGGCGTCGCCCCGGACCACCCGCGGATCAAGCAGATCGTGCACGCCCTGCACCGCGTGCTGGACCGCCCCGGCGTGCGGCTGTTCGGCAACGTCCACTTCGGGACCGACATCACCCTGTCCGACCTGCGCGACCACTACGACGCGGTCATCGCGGCCACCGGCTGCGAGCGGGACCGGGATCTCGACGTCCCCGGCGTCGACCTTCCGGGCAGCCACGGCGCCGCCCGCTTCGTGCAGTGGTACGACGGCCACCCCGACGTGCCCCGGGACTGGACGCTCGACGCGTCGTCGGTCGCGGTGATCGGCGCCGGGAACGTGGCCCTGGACGTCGCCCGGATCCTGGCGAGCACCGCCGAGGGGCTGTCGGGCACCGAGATCCCGGACTCGGTCCACGCCGGGCTCGCGGTCAACCAGGCCACGGACGTGCACGTGTTCGCCCGCCGCGGGATCGCGCACGCCCGGTTCAGTCCGATGGAGCTGCGCGAGCTGGACCACGTGCCGGGCGTCGAGGTGGTCGTCGACCCGGCCGACGTCGAGTTCGACGACGTCGCCGCGGCCGAGGTCCGCTCGGCCAAGCACGTCGAGATGGTGGTGCGGACCCTGCAGGGGTGGGCGCTGCGGGACCGGCGCGGCGACCCGCGCCGGGTGCACCTGCACTTCCTCTCGCGCCCCGAGCGGATCCTCGGCACCGACCACGTCGAGGGCATCCGGATCGAGCGCACCGAGTACACCGGCCACGGCGACGTCCGCGACACCGGCGAGTTCACCGACTTCCCGGTCGGTGCGGTCTACCGGGCGATCGGCTACACCGGCTCGCACCTGGCCGGGTTGCCCTTCGACCACGAGCACGGCGTGCTGCCGCACCGCGAGGGACGGGTACACGACATCGACGGCCAGGAGATGCCCGGCGTCTACGCCGTCGGCTGGATCAAGCGCGGCCCGGTCGGGCTGATCGGGCACACCAAGGGCTGCGCCTCGGAGACCGTCGCGAGCCTGCTGGCCGACGCGCCGCAGCTGCCCCGGGCGCCCCGTCGCGACCCGGCCGAGGTCGACGCGCTGCTGGAGCGCCGGGGCGTGGCGTACACCACCTGGACCGGCTGGCTCGCGCTCGACAAGCACGAGCGCGGCCTCGGCGAGGCGCGCGGCCGCGAGCGGACGAAGGTCGTGCCGCGCGAGGACATGGTGGAGATCAGCAGGACGGGATGACCCTCCGGCCCACGACGCCGGATGCCGGGGTGGGTGGTCGCGGAACGCCGCGGCCGCCCACCCGATCACTCCCGCGGGTCCCGCGGTCCGGGCAGTGCCCGAGGGGGCCGGCGCCCGACCGGTTCGCGCCGTCCCCGCTCCCGGGGCGGGACGAACAGCCACCACAGGATCCACAGCCCCGGGCCGCTGGTCAGCAGGATCGCGGTGGCCAGCCAGCCGTCGCGCCACAGGGCGCCGGCGACGATCCAGCCCGCGATCCACACCACCATCGCGACGAGCCGGATCCGGATGCGACGACCGTGCTCGACCGTCAGCGGCTCGGTCAGGTCGGTGACGACCTGGACCCGTTCGCGACGGCGGCGGCGCATGCCTCCCGACGCTACGCGGGCCCAGGGCGTGTCTCCCCATCCGGCGCCGCCGGGCCCGGTGATCCACGTCGCCGCCGGCAAGGCAGCCGGGCCGCTCTCATACCGGGCGTATTCGGGCGGTCCGGCGACGCCGCCGTCGGCGGCGTGGGCGCCGGGAGCGACGGTGGGGGATGGGGAGACACGCCCCTAGCCGCGCGTGCGCTCCCCGAAGCGGCGGCGGAACTTCTCGACCTGGCCCGCGGCGTCGAGCACCCGGGCGTTACCCGTCCAGAACGGGTGTGACGCCGAGGTCGTGTCCACCTTGATCAGGGGATAGGTGTTCCCGTCCGACCACTCGACGGTCTCGCGCGAGGTCTCGGTCGACCGGGTCAGGAACTCGTCGCCGGTGGACGTGTCGCGGTAGACGACCGGGCCGTACGGGGGGTGGATGCCGGGCTTCACGGTGTTCCTCCTGCGTCGCGGGTGTTACCGTCGACGATAATCGATAACGATTACTGTTTGCAGAAAGGGGTGCCGGTGGACGGGTTCACGGTGGTCCGGTGCGGGGCCTGCGCCCACGCGCCCTCGGGGTTCGACGAGGACGCGCACGGCACCGTCGCGGCCCTGCCCGGTGTCGACGAGGTGCTGGTCGAGGGTCTGCGGGCGGTGGTGCAGGACAGCGCCCAGGGGGTGCTCGTGACCGCGGGGTGCCGGCTCGGGCCGGGCGTCTGCACGGTGCGGCGGCCCGGGCTGATGGTGCTGGTGCAGGCGTGCGACGCCGCCCGCACTCGTCCCGAATCGCCGGTGGTCGCGGTCGGCCCGGTCCGCAGCACCGACGACGTCCGTGCGGTGACCCGCTGGCTGCAGGACGGCGGCGCCCCCGACCCGCAGGCACTGCCTGCGCGGCTGCGCTGCGCGATCTCCCCGGAGGCCGCCCGCGGCTGAGGCACGCGGAGCACCTCCTCGGACCGCCGGCCGGTGACGTCGGCGCGGGGCGACAACTCCGTCGCGCGGCGCGCCCCGGTCGGGCAGGGTCGGGGAGTGAGCACCCTGCGCCGGGACCCGATGCCGTTGCGCGGCCGGACCGCGCTCGTGACCGGAGGCGGCCGGCGTGGCGGGATCGGGCACGCGACCGCCTGCCGGCTCGCCGCCTACGGCGCGGCCGTCGTCGTGCACCACTTCGCCCCGCACGACGCGACGCAGGAGTGGGGCGCCGACGACGTCGACGCCGCTCTCGCGGAGGTCCGGGGACACGCGACGGCACCGGTCGCCGGGGTGCACGCCGACCTCGCCGACCCGGTCGCGCCGCAGCGTCTGCTCGACGCCGCCCGCGAGCTCAGCGGACCGGTCGACCTGCTCGTCGCCAACCAGGCCCTGTCGGGCTCCGACGGTCCGCTGGGGGAGCTGTCCGAGGAGCTGGACCGGCACTGGGCTGTCGACGCCCGCGCGTCGATCCTGCTGGTCCAGGCGTGGGCGAACGCGCACGACGACACCCGTCCCGGCGGTGCGGCCGTCCTGCTCACCTCGGGGCAGGCGCGCGGGCCCATGCCCGGCGAGGTGGCCTACGCCGCGGCGAAGGCGGTTGTCGCGGGCATCACACCGACCCTGGCCGACCAGCTCGCGGACCGGCGGCTGCGGGTCAACACGGTGAACCCGGGGCCGGTCGACACCGGATACCTCGGCGCGGAGGCGTTCCGTGCGATGGCCCCGATGTTCCCGTTCGGCCGGTTCGGCGAGCCCGACGACCCGGCCCGGCTGATCGCGTGGCTGTGCACCGACGAGGCAGCCTGGATCACCGGACAGGTGATCGACTCGGAGGGTGGGTTCGCCCGGCATCGGAACGGGTGGCGACCGTGGTGATGTGGAGCGGACGACGGGATTCGAACCCGCGACCCTCACCTTGGCAAGGTGATGCGCTACCAGCTGCGCTACGTCCGCAGTCGCGCCGTCTCCGGCGCGTGCTACCCCACGATAACGCACCTGTTCCCGGGAGCTGCGCCGCACCCCGGCGATGATCACTACGTCGCCGGATCCGCGGGTACCCCGCTGTCATGAGCGGACGGTTGGACGGGACGACGGTGATCGTGACGGGCGCGTCGAGCGGTATCGGCGAGGCGACCGCCCGGGCGCTGGCCGCCGAGGGGGCGACGGTGGCGCTGCTGGCCCGGCGCCGGGAGCGCCTCGAGGAGCTGGCGACGGAGCTGCCGAGGTCGTCGGTGCACCCGGTGGACGTCACCGACGACGACGCGCTGCACGCCGCCGTCGCGGCGGTGGTCGAGCAACACGGCGGGCTGGACGTCCTCGTCAACAACGCCGGCTTCGGGTCCTGGGGTCCGGCGGCCGAGTCCGACGTCGCGGACTGGCGCACGATGATCGACGTCAACCTCACGGGCGTCCTGTCGACGACGCACGCGGCCCTGCCGCACCTGGCGACGGCGGCCGGTGGGCCGCGCGGCGTCGCCGACGTGGTGACGATCAGCTCTGTGGCCGGGCGGCGGGTCCCGTCGCCGGAGAGCAACGTCTACGCGGCCACCAAGCACGGGGTCGGCGCGTTCTGCGAGGCGCTGCGCCAGGAGTACGCCGAGCGCCACGTGCGTGTCGGCCTCGTGGAGCCCGGCCTGGTCGCCTCGGAGATGACGACCTCGGGTGCGGAGTACGCCCCGGACGCGACCTCGAAGGGCGAGCGCGGGGTGCTGGAGCCCGCCGACATCGCCGACGCCGTCGTCTACATCGTGACCCGCCCGCGGCACGCGGCGGTCAACGAGATGCTCGTGCGCCCGGTGGAACAGGTGCGCTGAGCCGCGGCAGGGGAGGCCCGGAAAGCAGAATCCCCGGGGCCGGACTTCCGGCCCCGGGGATCCGGGAAATGGTGCGCGATACTGGGATTGAACCAGTGACCCCTACCGTGTCAAGGTAGTGCTCTCCCGCTGAGCTAATCGCGCGAGGCGGCGGCGGGAATCGAACCCGCGTACAGGGCTTTGCAGGCCCTTGCCTAAGCCACTCGGCCACGCCGCCGGAAACCGGCCTGCTGTCGGGGCCCGGCAGAGCGGACGACGGGATTCGAACCCGCGACCCTCACCTTGGCAAGGTGATGCGCTACCAGCTGCGCTACGTCCGCATGCCGCACCGTTCCCGTAGCGTTTCCGCAAGTTCCCGGTGCGTTGGGAGAACAGTAGCGCACCGTCCGTGGCCGCTGTCGAGGGGGTACCCGGTGATCGTCCGTCCAGGTCAGCGGGGCCACGACCGCCGGACGAGCCCGGGGGAGGGCGCCGTGGGTGGTCGGCGGTGCGCGTCGCCGTACCCGGAAATGCGAAATCCCCGGGGCCGATGTGCGGCCCCGGGGATCCGGGAAATGGTGCGCGATACTGGGATTGAACCAGTGACCCCTACCGTGTCAAGGTAGTGCTCTCCCGCTGAGCTAATCGCGCGTGAGAAGAGAAGTCTCCGAGCGGACGACGGGACTCGAACCCGCGACCCTCACCTTGGCAAGGTGATGCGCTACCAGCTGCGCTACGTCCGCACCGTGCACCGCGTCCCGGGCCGTGAGGCCCGTCCGCGGAGCGGTGAGAGAACACTAGCACCCGCCCCGAGGGGGGTCCGACCGCCCCCTCTCTCCACCACCGGATGTCCTCTCACGTGCGGAGACGGGCTCCGCCCGGTGGTGGGGTACGTCGGGTCAGTCCCGGGCGGTGGTGTCGAGCAGGTCGGCGAGGGCGGCGTCGAAGTCGAGCCAGGAGTACTCGGCGGCGGCCGGCACGGCGTCGTAGGTCGCCTGCAGGAACTCCGACAGCGTCGCCGCGGAGGTGGTGAACAGGGCGTGGCCCGACGGGGAGGTGAGCTCGAGCTCGATCCGGGTCGGGTCGTCGCTCATCGGCTGCACCCGGACGTCGCCGGTGCCGGCGGAGTCGACCAGTCCGTCGCCGAGCAGGTCGCGGGCGAAGACCCAGTCGACCGTGGTGTCGTGACCGGTCTTGAACGAGGCCTGCACGGCGTAGGGGTCGCGGCTGCTGTAGGACAGCTCGACCTTCACGGGAACGACAGGCGCGTCCGGAGCGATGAGCTCGAACATGGCCGTCGCCCGGATCGTCTTGGACTCGTCGCGCATCGGTGATCCTCTTTCGTGGGGGCGTTGCGTGGGGCGTCAGTGTGGGAACGAGACAGAAGGCCTCGGGGTGACGGGTTCGATGCGCAAGAACGTGGATCACCGTGGGATGACCCCCGATCGAGTCACAACGGTGTAACTCGCTGCGTGTGGCGACAGGGCTGAACGGGCTCCGCGCCGTCCTGGCGTGTGAGCCGTGTGACCGGGAACGACTACTCTCGTCGGAGTTCGAACCGGAACGGGTACGGACACCGAACACAGCAATCGTGAGGACAACGCTGGTGGCAGGCATCGCCGATCCGCCGGACCGCCCCGAGCACGGGCGGGCCGCCGGGCCTGCCGCGCGCCGTGATCCGTCGCGTCGTGACGACGCGGGGGACGCACGACTCGTGCAACGGATCGTGTCGGGCGACTCGACTGCACTGGGTGAGCTGTACGACCGCTTCGGGCGTCAGGCCTACTCCCTCGCGCGACGTATCTGTGCCGACGAGGGGCTGGCCGAGGACGTCGTGCAGGAGGTCTTCCTGGCCTTCTGGCGCGACCCGTCGCGCTTCGACCCGGCCAAGGGCCGCTTCGGTACCTGGCTGCTGACCCTGGTGCACCACAAGTCGGTCGACGCCGTCCGCCGGGAGAGCGCCATCCGGCGCCGCACCGTCCCGGCGTCGGACGACGGCGAGGAGTGGAACGCCCCGCCCGGCCCGGGCGCCGACGAGGGGGCCATCGGCGCACTCGTCGCCGGCCAGGTACGCGACGCGCTCGGTCAGCTGCCCGCGGACCAGCGGAAGGTCCTCGCGCTGGCGTACTACGGCGGCTACACGCAACGCGAGGTGGCCGCGATGACCGGGGTGCCGCTGGGCACCGTGAAGTCCCGCATGTTCACCGGGGTGGCCAAGCTTCGGAACCTGCTGGGCCCGGCGCTCGGGGAGGCCGGGGGAGACCTGGCGGGAGGGCTGTCGTGAACGGCAACGAGGGGAGGCCCTGTCCGATGAACGAACAGACGGTCGGGTGGGCGCTGCACGCCCTCGAGCCCGACGAGGAGATCGAGGTGGTGCAGCACCTCGAGAGCTGCGACGAGTGCCGACGGCTCGCCGCGGACGTCGCCGGGACGACGACCGTCCTCGGTGGCGCGGTGCCGCAGGTCGAGCCGCCGCCGTCGCTGCGTGAGTCGATCATGGAACAGGCCCGGCAGACCCCGCAGCTCGGACGCGAGTCCGACCGCCCGGTGCCGCGGCACGCCCTCCGCGACGAGACGTCGTCCACCGGCGCCGCGCCCGACGGGGGGGCGCGAGCCCGCCCGTCGCGGTCCGAGCCGTCCACCGGGCCCGCGACACGCCCGTCGGGAGGTGCCGGACGCGGTCCGGCCCGGAACGGGTGGCTGCGCCGCCCCGGACGGGTACTGGTCGCGGCGGCCGTCGCACTCGCGGTGATCGTCGGCGGGGGAGCGGCGTTCGGGCAGATCCGGTCGCTGCAGGACGAGCGGGACGCGAGCCTCGCGCAGGCCCAGGAGCTGCGCGACGTGCTCTCCGCCATCGCGCAGCCCGGGACGCCGCACGCCTTCCTCTCCGCGGAGCCGGGGGCGCCGATGGTGGCCGCGGTCGTCGTGAAGGACGGACAGCGCCAGGTCATGCCGATGGGGCTGGGCCCCAACGAGACCGCGGACCAGACCTATGTCCTGTGGGGACTCGACGGTGACGGAACTCCGCGCGCGGTCGGCACGTTCGACGTACGAGCGGGGCAGTCGGGACCGGTGTCCGTAGAATCGCCCGACAGCGGGACCTACGGGACATACGCCGTCTCGCTCGAGCGCGGAAGGGAGGCTCCTCCCGCGCCGACCAAGGTAGTCGCGGCCGGGCAGGTGGAGACCTGAGTACGACGGAGAAGAACGACGTCGGTGTGCCGGCGTCCGGGAGGACCACCTCCGGGCGCCGGTACACCGGTATCCGCAAGAAGTACCGGAGGGCGAAGGTCCGCTACCGCGTGTTCCGGGCCCGCGTGGCCCGCAACCCGGTGCTGGACCTGACCTACCGCATCACCATGGGCGTCCTCGGCACCGCGATCGTGATCATCGGGATCATCGCGCTGCCCGCGCCGGGTCCCGGCTGGGCAATCATCTTCCTCGGCCTGGGCGTGCTCGCCGCCGAGTTCGGCTGGGCGCAGCGGCTCCTGCACTGGGTCCGTGTCCGCTACGACGGCTGGGTGGCTTGGATGGGCCGCCAGAACCGCGTGGTGCAGCTGCTGGTGATGACGCTGATCCTCGGCACGGTCGCCGTGTGCGCGTGGCTGTTCGGGATCTTCGAGACGGCCGGCGGCTGGGTGGGGATCCACTGGGAGTGGCTGCGCTCGCCGCTGCTGCCGCTGATCCAGCCGCCACCCCCGCCGGTGCCCGTTCCGGGATCGGAGCTGGTCACGGGCCCGCGGTGATCCACGGGTGACCCCCGTGAACGGCGGTGGGACGGGCTGTGTAGAGTTGGTTTCACCGCTGAGGGCGATTAGCTCAGGGGGAGAGCGCTTCGTTCACACCGAAGAGGTCACTGGTTCGATCCCAGTATCGCCCACGCAGGTCAGAGGCCCAATCCGAGTAATTCGGGTTGGGCCTCAGTCGTTCCCGGGGAACATTCAGGGAACATTCCCGGATCACCGCAGCACCGCCATTCCCGCGGCCGGGCCGTCGTCCGGGTCCTCGTCGTCGGGGCCGTCGGCGCCGAGCATCGAGCCGCCCAGGGCGTCGAGGATGCGGTCGTGGTTCTCGGTCCGCCGCGTGTAGAGCTGCAGCGTCGTGGTGACGCTCTCGTGGCCCATCACCCGCTGCACCATGTTCGGCGGCACGCCGTCGTCGACGAGCCAGGTCGCGTACGAGTGGCGCAGGTCGTGGAACCGCAGTCCCGTGCCCGCCGCGCTCGCCACCGCCTTGACCGCCGCCGCGTAGGTCTCGCGGACCAGCGTGTTCGCGCGTCCCTCGTCGTCGATCCACCGGCCGGTGAACTCGTGGGAGCCGGTGTGTTCGACCGAGCCGAGCAGCCCGGCCCGGACCAGCGACGGCCGCCAGATCCGCGAGCGGAACAGCGTGCGCCGCAGCGGCTTGCCGACGGCGTTGGCAAACACCAGACCCCGCTCACCGAGCCCGTAGCGGGCGACGTGATCACGCAGCTGCGGCACGAGCCAGCGGGGGAGCGGCACCGTCCGGCGGCCGGCCCCGGTCTTCGGGTACGGCTTGTAGTCGGTGTTCCCGCTGACCTCGACCACCGTGCGGATGACCCGCAGCGTCCCTCCGGCCAGATCCAGGGCGTCGCTCTGCAACCCGACGGCCTCGCCCCAGCGCAGCCCCGTCCACGCCGTCGTGGCGACCAGCATCCGGTACCGGGCCGGGACGGCCGGGAGCAGATCGCCCGAGAGCTGGTCACGGGTGATCACTCGGTCGTCGTGGTCGTGCTTGCGGCGGCGGGGGAGGGTCACGTCCTCGCACGGGTTGTACGGGATCAGCCGGTTCCGCACCGCCGAGCGCAGAACGCCGGACGTCAGCCGCAGCGCCTCGGCGACCGTCGCGGGGGAGCGGCGGCGGCCGAGCTCGCTCACCCAGCTCTGCACGGACAGGTGGTCGATCTTGCCGAGCTGCCAGTCGCCCCACTGCGGAAGGACGTGGGTGCGCATGACCGAGGCGTCCCGGGCCCGGGTGGTGGACTCTCCGGTCCTGCTCGCCAGCCATGCTTCGGCGTGCTCGGCGAAGCGCTGACGGCCGGCCTGGGGGTCGACGTAGGTGCCGTTCGACGCCGACGTCCGCACCGTCGCGAGGAAGTCCCGCGCCTCGCGCTTGGTCGCGAAGTTCTTCGAGCGCTGCCGCCCGGACGGGTCGCGCCACTTGGCCCGGTACTGCCCCTGCGGTGTGACGTGGATGCTCACGACGCCGACGCCATGTCGAGCAGCCAGGCGTGGAACGACTCGCGCGGCACCAGCCAGCGGCGACCGAGCCGCTTGGCCGGGATCTCACCCTTGCGGATCAGGTCGTAGGTCATGCCCAGGTTGAGCCCGAGCAGGCCGGCCACCTGGCGCACGGTGTAGACCTGCGGCGCCGGGATGTCGCGCAGCGAGACCGCGTCATCGCTCCGGTCCGGTAGCCGCAGGACCGAGTGGTTGTCTGGCATCTCCGTTCCTTCCTCATCCGGCCGTGCTGGTCAGTTCCTCGCGGGCGGCTCGCCTCCTGGCCCGGGCCTGTGCTGCGGCGGTGTTGGCCAGTAGGGCATCGGCGGTGGTGTGCCAGCCAATGCCGGCGAAGTGCAGGGCGGAGATGACGACCTCGGTGGTGTCATCCCCGTCGTCGAGGCGCTCGACGTCGTCGGCGGCGGGGCGGGGGTTGGCGTGGTCGCGTTGCCAGTCCCGCCGTGCCTGCCGGAGCGCGGTGAGGGTGGTGGAGTAGCGGCGGGAGCGGGTGGAGAAGTGGCCGGCGAATCCGAGCATGTGCGCCCACCGCCACAGCCGCCCCCACGAGGTCGACCACTCCTCGGGGTCCCAGCCACCGGGGCGTTGCCCGAGGCGCCAGCATGCGTCGATCTGACGGCCGGTGTGGGTGGTGTGGTCGGTGTAGGAGCGCACCGTGTCCGGCCGCAGCCGGGTAGACAGGTGGCCAGCGGTCTCGGTGGCTTTGGTGGCGTACTTGGCGAGGTAGGCGGCGACGGCGGTCGTGGTGATCTCTGCGGCGTCGTCGAGGTCGCGGGCGGCGAGGCGGACCGGGCGGGGGTCGACGTGTTCGCCCCACGCGATCGGCCAGCCCTGGGGGCGGTAGGGGTGCGGGGCGGTGGTGAACGAGGTCTCGGTGACCGCTGCCCTGAGCAGCAGGGCGACCTGGGCGGCGGAGATCCCGGGCGGGGGCGACAGGGTCAGGTGTGACAGGGCAGGGTCGGGGTCGCGGCCGTCGAGCCGGACAAGGGCGTGCAGGTGCACGGCGCCGCGGGCCTGGAACTCCGCGACCTTGGTGTAGGACAGGCGGAGCTTGGCGCCGGTGAGCTTCTCGAGCTGCCGGAGGTTTCGGGTGGCCGCGATCATCGTGCGCCGCCAGAGTTCGCCGACGGTTCCACACCGCCTGGTGCGGGTGGTCGTAGCAGTCCAGACACAACGGCTTCCCGACGCGCGGGTCGTCGGCGGCGTGGCGCTCCCAGCAGGCGTGCCCGGTCCCGTGCTCGCAGGTGGTGTCGTCGCGGCGGGGGCGGCACGGGAGAGGCCGGCCTTTGCGGTCGGTGCGGTGGGCGTGGACCGGGCCGAACGACGGTGCGGTGACGGTCAGGAACACGCACGGGTGCGCGGCGACGGTGGCGGGGGTGCCTTTGCCGCCGACCAGTCCGGCGGTGACGAGCTGGAAGGTGTCAGCGCGGTAGGTCTCGGCACACGAGGGGCAGACGCTCGCGCGGCGGTTGCCGCAGGCGGTGTAGATCAGCCCGTCGGGCATCTCGGCGGTGTGGCGCTCGGAAGTGATGCGGCCGGTGGCTTCCTCGACCCGGAACACGGTCCCGGACAGGCGGATGGGGTGGGCGCATCCGGCGGCGGGAGTGACGTGGCGCAGCCACCCGGCGAAGTCCTCCCGGCGTCCGGCGGCGGCGACGAGGTCGGCGGCGGGGGTGGTTCCGGCCAGGCGCGTGAGCCGTCGGACAGCGAGGCTGTCGACGGTCGCCGAACCGTGGCCGGTGCCCATCACGCCACCCGACTCGGAGCAGCGGCGGTGCGAGCGTGCTCGCGGGCCGAGTCGGCCCAGTGGGCGGCCTCGGTCAGCGCTGCGTCCTGAGCGGCGGCGACCGCCGAGATGTAGATCTGCGGGATCGAGTGGTCCCGGACGGCGACGCGGGCAAGGACGCCCCACCACCGGGCCTCACGGGCGTGGGAATGCGCGAGGGCGGACCGCCACTGCACCGGAGTCATCGCGCCCCGCTGGTAGCGGGCGGTAGCGGCACGGCGTGCCTCGGACGCGCGGCGGAGTCCTGCGTGGACCAGGTCGGCGGTCGTCGGCCGGGCGGTCATGCCGCACCACCGGTGGCGTCGTCGAGGTCCTGGTCCCCGATGTGCTCGGCGATCCCGGCAGCGAGGCGGCGTATGGCGGCGCGGTCGGCCAGGGCGTAGACCTGCTCGTCGGACAGATGCGCAGCCTTGATCCGACGCGGGACACCACCCTCGGCGAGCAGGAACCCGATGCCCTTGGTCTCCGGAGCCACGCTCGCCGCGGAGTGACCGCGGGCCGCCCAGCCGTGCCCGAGCACGATGTCCGACGATGCGTCGGTAGTGCAGCGGAACGCCCACCGATACCCGAACAGATCCCGCAGCGACGTCGGGATGATGTCCGACGACGGACGCTGCGTAGCCGCGACGACGATGATCCCCGCCGCGCGGCCGCGGGCCACCAGGTCCCGGACCAGGACCGAGAACGCTTCCTGCTCGCGCTTGGTCCCGACGGTCGCGGAGAAGTACGCCAGCTCGTCGAGCACGACCACGATCGGAGCCACCTCGTCGGCGGGGGCGATCTTGCGGCGGCGCTCGTCGTCGAGGACGGCGTAGCGCTGATCCATCTCCGACTGCAGGTCCAGCAGGGCGCCGATGGCGTCGTCGAGGCTGTTGGCGACGAACCGGTCCGCGCAGGACCGCCAGAGGCCGAGTTCGACGATCTTGCCGTCGAACAGCCACAGGCGGCAGTCCGTGGCGAGCGCGGCGTGGGCGACGATGTTGTTCAGCCCCACCGACTTGCCCGCGCCGGGCTCCCCGGCCAGGAGCATGTTGCGGTAGATCAGCGGGACCCGGACCGGACGCCCGTCCTCGCCGGTGCCGAGGTGGATCGGCTCCCAGATCGACGGACCCTCGTCGGTGCGGTGCTCGCGGCGGTGGGCGCGGTACTCATCGGCCCAACGGCGCAGGAGAAGCAGCGGGCGCACCAGCCGACCCGGCGCGTCTTCCTCGTCGGCGATCAGGTGCAGGGGCTGTGTGGGCGGGTGCTCAGACATAGTCCGACCAGTCCCCACCCCGACCACTGTTGGACGGTCCGTCGAACGCGGGCTGCGGGGCCGCGGGCAGCGCCGGGCGGGACGGCTCACGCCGCGGAGTCGGGACCGGCGAGTCGGGGCCATCGTGGGTGGGCCAGCCCGGGTCGTGGATGTCGCCGGAGGCGTAGCGGAACAGGTCCGAGCGGATCAGGTTCGGCGCCAGCGGGTCCCGGCGGATGATCTCGACCCGCACCACGGTGGTGAACCCCGGCCACGGGACGACGCGGGCCTCGCGGGCGAAGCACGCCGACGCCAGCTCCTCGACCTGCTCGGCGACCGCCGCCGGGGAGATCCCCGCACGCAGCACCACCCACACCGCCTCCCCGACCCGGGTCGGACGGGCCCACACGGTGAGCGGGCAGGCGCGGGATCGGGAGTTGAGGACCCGGCATTCCAGGAGCGTCTGGCGGACCCGGTGACGGGTCAGGACGGCCTGGGCGCGGTGGAAGAGGAACCGCCGCGTCCACGGCAGCCCCGCGAGCACCAGCCCGACCGCGACGAACAGCACGACCCGCGTCGTGGTGTCGAAGCCGGTGCCGGGCACCGCGACCCAGCGCCCTGCGGTGTCGCGGACGTGGTCGGGGCCCAGCCATACCCAGACGGTGACCAGGACTGCGGAGACGGTGAGTTCCGCGCGCAGGCGCAGCAGCAGCGCCAGGACGCGGACGGCGGGGTTACGGGGCGGGGCGGAGATGATCTCGAAAGAGTCCACACGGGACTTCCCGACACCGAACGAGCGAGACGGAGCAGCAGCGCGAGCCATGATCAGCGACCTTCCAGGCGCGAGAGACGGGAACGGCGGGCGTCGGTGCGCGGGGCGGGACACCGGGGAAGAAGCGCCCCGACCCGCACCACCGACCAGACGAGCGGTCAGGAGGCCTTGGACGCCTGCGCGTGCGCGGGCTCGATCCGATCGGCCTTGAACGCCACACCGGCCCGCTGGCCCTGCTGCCACGGAATCGCGATCAACCCCACCGGACGAACCTCCGCGCCCTGCTCCACCTGCGGAGCACCTGGGGTCGTGATGGTCAGGATCTCCGCGCCCTCGGCGTCGACCTTGACCAGCTGCGTGGTGAACAGCGGCGTCCCGGTCTGCCGGTCGGTGCGCTGACGCCCGTCCATGTCGTTCTTCGGACGCGGGGCCGCGCCCACGGTGTAGCGGGTGCCGGTGGTGTCGACCTTGATCGTTGCCATGACCGTCCTCCAGGGACTGAATCGGGATGGCCCTCGTAGCGGGGCAGGTCCAAGACTCCGGAAATCACCGGGACGGCCCGACCACACATAGGGACATCTCAGGACGTCTCAGCTAGACTCAAGACGTCCCAGCTCGTGTCCACGGAGGGGTACGGCGATGGCGAACGAGCGACTGCGCGATGCGCTGATGAGTGCCGGCCTCACGCCCGCGACGGCGGCTGAGCAGATCGGCGTGGACGCCAAGACCGTCGAGCGGTGGGCAACCCAGGGCCGCACCCCGTACGCCCGGCACCGGGCCGCGCTGTCCGCGCTGGTCGGGCAGAGCGAGTCCTACCTGTGGCCCGCGGCGGTGCCGCCGGAGCGTCAGGCGAAGATCGCGGCCTCGGAGATCGTCGCGGCCTATCCGCACCGCGGCGCGGTCCCGGCCGAGCTGTGGGACGAGCTGCTCGCCTCGGCGACGGACCGGATCGACGTCCTGGTTCACGCCGGCCAGTTCCTCATCGAGCGCCCGGACTTCATCCGCACCGTGGCCGAGAAGGCCGGCGCCGGAGTGACCGTACGGATCAACTTCGGCGACCCCGACAGCGACGCCGTCGAGCTGCGCAGCCAGGAAGAACGCCTCGGGACCGGGACCCTGGCCGCGAGGATCCGCTACGGCCTCGCCGCCTACCGGCCGCTACTGGACACCCCGGGCATCGAGTTCCGCTTCCACACGACCACGCTCTACAACTCGATCTTCCGGTTCGACGACCAGGCCATCATCAACACCCACGTCTACGGCGTGCCCGGCGCCCACGCCCCCGCACTGCACCTGCGCAAGCTCGGCGCCGGGGACCTGTTCGACACCTATGCGCGTAGTTTCGTCGACGTGTGGAGCACCTCGACCCCAGCGCGTTGGTGACCGGCGCGTGGCCCGGACCGACCACTTCCACGACCCCGACGCCCCGACGGCGACCAGCATCGTCATCGCCGTGAGCGCGTTCGTCACCGACGAGCGCGACCGGCTGCTGATGATCCGCCGCACCGACAACAACCTCTACGCGCTCCCCGGCGGACGCCACGAGCTCGGCGAGACCATGACCGAGACCGCGGTCCGCGAGACCGACGAAGAGACCGGCATCCGCATCGAGGTCACCAGCCTGGTCGGGATCTACAGCAACCCCGACCACGTCATGGCCTACAGCGACGGCGAGGTCCGGCAGGAGTTCTCGATCTGCTTCCGCGCCCGGCCGGTAGGCGGGGAGCCGAGGACGAGCGACGAGTCATCGGAAGTGCTGTGGGTCGAGCGGGCCGAGCTGGACGGCATCGACGTGCACCCGTCGATCCGGCTGCGGATCGAGCACGGGTTCAGTCGGCAGGACCCGTACTACACCTGACCGGCCAGGCCGACGGACGACAGCCACGACTCGGCTCGGTCCACGGCACCACGGCGGTCGGCCATGCTGCCGTCGAGAGCGCGGCTCACGTAGTGGTCGGCGGGATAGCGCTCCCGCACCTCGGCCATGCGGTCGTCAAACGAGACGCGCTCGCCGTCCGGGCCCGTGGTCATGTCGAAGTACCAGAGAAGATCGCGAACTAGGGCGTGTCTCCTAAAGCGCGGAGCCAGGTGACGATCGCCTTCAGGACGGCGCCGCCGCGGAAGGTCAGCGCGAGCTTGTCGTAACGGGTGGCCAGCCCGCGCCACTGCTTGACGTGGCAGAAC
>NZ_JAMXSG010000309.1:0-6304 GCF_024124365.1 Pseudonocardia sp. McavD-2-B | reverse complement strand
CGCGAGGTGGGGGTGCCGGGCGCCGGGGCGCCGGTCAGGCAGCCGACCGCGCCGTGATCGCGGATCCGCTCGTCGAGCTCTCGCATGGTTCCTCCTGCCGTCGGACCGCCCGTCCCCCGGGCGGTCTCGTCTCCCCCGCTGCCGACCGGCCCTTCCCCGAGCCCGGTCGAACGGGTGTACGAGCGGTGTAGCACCCGGCACCGACAACAACCGCGTTCCCGCAGGTCGTCGCCCGTGCCGGGGACGTTCTCAGCGTGGTGCGCCGACCGCGGGCGGCCCGGCCGGGCCGTGGGTGGCGACCGCGACGTCGGCGAGCACCCCGAGCGCGACGACCGCGGCCGCCGAGGCGAGCAGGACACCCGACGCGGCCACCGCACGGCGCACGACGCCCGGCACCCGGCCGGGCCGCACCCCGTCGGTCGTGGCGCACCCCGGGACCCGCCCGATGACCGTCACGTCCCCGATGACCGCCGCACCCACGATCGCCACCCCCGCTGCCGTTCCCGCTGCCGGTCGCCCCCGCGCGGCCGGACGGCGACGCGGACCGCGTTCGATCGAACCAGTGTTCGATCGAACGCGTGTGCGATGTTGTACCACCGCGGCCCGACGGAATCCACGACACGCCCCGGGCGACTTCGAACGCATGTTTGGCGAACGGGCCCGTGGCGGCTAGGGTCGTCGCCGTAAGTACCCCGAGGAGGCGAATGCGATGGCAGCGGACGACACCGGACACGGTGGTCCCGGCGTGACCGGCACCGCCGCGGACCGGGGATCCGCGAAGGTCCGGGAGTTCCCCGACCCCGCGGCCGACACCCGCGGCCTGACCCCGCGGCAGAAGAAGGTCCTGGCCGTCATCCGGGACTGGGTGGACCGGTACGGCTACCCGCCCAGCGTCCGCGAGATCGGTGACGCGGTGGGCCTCACGTCCACCTCGTCGGTGCACCACCAGCTCCGCACCCTGGAGCGCAAGGGCTTCCTCCGGCGCGACCCGAACCGCACCCGCGCGGTCGACGTCCGCAGCCCGGAGCAGATCGCCGGTACCGACGGGACGGACTCCGACACCGACACCGCCGACCTGCGTTCCGCGCGGCCGGCGCCGGCGTTCGTGCCGCTCATCGGCGACATCGCCGCCGGTGGCCCGATCCTGGCCGAGCAGGCCGTGCAGGACGTGTTCCCGCTGCCGCGCGAGATCGTCGGCGAGGGCACGCTGTTCCTGCTCAACGTCAAGGGTGACTCGATGGTCGACGCCGCGATCACCGACGGCGACTGGGTCGTCGTGCGCCAGCAGCCGGTGGCCGAGCAGGGCGAGGTCGTGGCCGCGATGATCGACGGCGAGGCGACCGTGAAGACGTTCCGCCGCAAGGACGGGCACATCTGGCTGATGCCCGCGAACGACGCCTACGACCCGATCCCGGGTGACGACGCGTCGATCCTGGGCCGCGTCGTGGCGGTCCTGCGCCGCCTCTGACCTCCTCGGACGGCGCCCGCTCCCGCGATCAGCGGGACCGGCGGCGCCGTCCGTGCAGGGACATCGCGACGGCGCCGGCGGCCAGCAGAGCCCCGAGCGCCGCGGCCCCGCCCGCGGCAGGCAGCCACGACGGGTACGTGCGGTACTCGGGCACCGCGGCGGGCTGAGGCACGACCGGTGCCTGCGGAACGGTCGCCGCGGACACCGCGCCCGGGACGACCGTGACCGCCGCAGCGGTCAGGCCCCGCGCCTCGCTCCCGGAGTGCAGCGCGCCCCGGCCGTCCGGGGCGATCGCCTCACCCTGCGCCTCCCCCGGCAACGGCACCGGCAGCGGTGCCCCGCCCAGGGCCGCGACCAGCGCGTCGACGGTCGCCGGTCCGCCGGCGGGCAGCGGGAACACCCAGGCGTCGGTGTAGGTCCGCAGCACGACGGCGCGCCCGCCATCGGCCCCGGCCGGCGAGAGCCCGCCGCCGGTGACCGTGCGCGACCCGGCGGCCCCGAGCGGCCCGCCGCCGGTGCCGGACCAGGGCAGCACCACCTGTGCCACCCGGCGCAGCTCCACGGGGTCCCCGCCATCGCGCAGCGGCGCGGCGGGCCGGTACACCCCGGCGGCCCCGGTGGTCTTGTCGACCAGCAGGGGCACGCCGTCGTCGCCGACCAGCAGTGCCTCGACGTCGCGCGGACCGTCGGGGTGGACGAGGTCGTGCACCCGTGGCGGCCCGGCCGGGGGCAGCACGACGAGCCGGACCGACCCGCGCCGCGCCCCGTTGTCGCCGGTGTCGGCGAGCCACAGCTCCCCGCCCGGTCCGAGGCCGAGGTCCTCGACGTCGGTGACCGGGACGTCGGCCTGCCGGGTGCCGGTGACCGCACAGCCGGCCGGGTCCAGGGTGAACGTCCGCGCGGTCCCGCCGCCGTCGACGACGGCGTGGTAGCGCTGCGGGGCCGCGCCGGGCGGGCCCTCGGCGACCAGTCCGGACAGCTCCGCCAGCCGCGGGTCGTCGATCGAGCAGGCCGGGATCGCCCCGGGCGGCGGCGCGGCCGCACCCGTGAGCGCGCCGGTCAGGCAGAGGACCGCGGTCAGGCGGCGGGCCACGGTCCCGGGACCCGGCCGCCCGGCCGGTGGGACGCTCAGTGGCCCGCCGCCGTCGCCGGCAGGTCGGTGCCGGTCCCGGTCGGCAGGGCCGAGCCCGCCACCGCGAACGGCAGCACCGCGGTGCCCAGCTCGGGCTTCACCCGCGCCCGGATCCGGGTGCCGTCGGCGGTGTGTTCCTCGGCGAGGACCTCGCCGTCGTCGTGCAGCCGCGCGACCAGCGCACCCTCGGTGTAGGGCAGCAGGAGGTCGACCTCGTACTCCGGGCGCGGCAGTCGCTCGGCGATGCGCTCCCGGAGCCGGCTGATCCCGTCTCCGCTGTGCGCGGAGACGAACACCGCGTCCGGCTGGGCGTGCCGCAGCCGGGCCAGCGCGAGGTCACCGGCCGCGTCGGTCTTGTTGATCACGAGCAGCTCGGGCGGCATCGTGTCGCCCGCAGCCTCACCGACCTCGACGAGCACCTGGCGGACCGCGGCGATCTGGTCGTCGGGCAGCGGGTCGGACCCGTCGACGACGTGCACCAGCAGGTCGGCCCGGGCTGCCTCCTCCAGCGTGGAGCGGAACGCCTCGACGAGCTGGTGCGGCAGGTGCCGCACGAACCCGACGGTGTCGGTGAGGGTGTACTCGTGCCCGTCGGGCGTCTGCGCCTTGCGGGTGGTCGGGTCCAGCGTCGCGAACAGCGCGTCCTGCACCAGCACGCCGGCGTCGGTGAGCTGGTTGAGCAGGCTCGACTTGCCCGCGTTGGTGTAGCCGACGATCGCGACCGACGGGATCTCGTTGCGGCGACGGCTGCCGCGCTGGGTCTCGCGGACCTGGCGCATCGCACCGATCTCGCGGCGCAGCTTCGACATGCGCGCGCGGATCCGGCGCCGGTCCAGCTCGATCTTCGTCTCACCGGGGCCACGGCCACCGATACCGACACCGCCCGCGGCGCGGCCACCGACCTGCCGGGACAGCGCCTCACCCCAGCCGCGCAGCCGCGGCAGCAGGTAGGACAGCTGCGCGAGCTCGACCTGGGCCTTGCCGTCCCGGGAACGGGCGTGCTGGGCGAAGATGTCGAGGATCAGCGCGGTCCGGTCGATGACCTTGACCTTGAGCCGCTCCTCCAGCTGGCGGAGCTGGCCGGGTGACAGCTCGCCGTCGCAGATGACGGTGTCGGCGCCGGTGGCGCGGACGGTTCCGAGCAGTTCCTCGACCTTGCCGGAGCCGATGAACGTGGCCGGGTCCGGGCTGGAGCGGCGCTGGACCAGGCCGTCCATCACCTCGGAACCGGCGGTCTCGGCGAGGCGGGCCAGCTCGGTCATCGAGTTCTCGGCCTGCTCGGCCGTGCCCTCGGTCCAGACGCCGACGAGCACGACCCGCTCCAGCTGGAGCTTGCGGTACTCGACCTCGGTGATGTCGGTGAGCTCGGTGGACAGCCCGTGGATCCGGCGCAACGACGTGCGCTCCTCCAGGTCGAGCTCGCCACCCGTCGGAACCGGGTTCGACGCGGAGGGGGTCACGGAGGGGTGCGTGTGGGCATCAGTCATCTCGACCCCATCCTCCCACGTCGCGGGGCCCGTGTCCGCCCGGATTCGCGACGCTCAGGCGGGCGCGTCCCACCACGCCCGGTCCAGCTCCCCGGACGCGAGCAGCACGGCCGGGCCGTGCAGCGTCGTGGGCCCGGTCCGGTCGTCGGTACCCGCCTCCACCGTCACCCGCAGCAGCCCGCCCGGGACGGTGACCTGCACGTCGCCGGCGGAGTGCCCGGCGTGCCGCAGCGCGGCGACGGCGGCGGCGACGGTCCCGGTGCCGCAGGAACGGGTCTCCCCCACGCCGCGCTCGTACACCCGCATCCGGATCCGGCCGCCGTCGGCGGGACCGTCCAGCGGGGTCAGGAACTCGACGTTCACCCCGTTCGGGAACAGCGCCGGGTCGAACGAGGGCGCGCAGGTCAGGTCGAGGGTGTCCGGGTCGGCCGCGGTGACGCAGGCCAGGTGCGGGTTGCCGACGTCGAGGGCGATGCCGTCGACACGCGCGTCGCCGCTGGTGGCGACCGACGCCGGGCCGACGCCGACCGTGCCGAGCCCGACCGAGACCCCGTCCGGCCCGACCGCGGTGTCGAGCACCCCGTTGCGGGTGCCGACCGGCCCGCCGGTGGCCCAGCCGCGCTCGTGCAGGTAGCGGGCGAACACGCGCAGGCCGTTGCCGCACATCTCGGCGAGCGAGCCGTCGGCGTTGCGGTAGTCCATGAACCACTCGACGCCGTCGGCGGGCTCACCGACGCCGGGCTCCCCGGCGAGCTTCGCCCAGCGCACGACCCGCAGCACCCCGTCCGCGCCGAGGCCGCGGCGGCGGTCGCACAGGGCGGCGACGCGCGCCGGGGTGAGGTCGAGCGCGGCGTCCGGGTCGGGCAGCACCACGAAGTCGTTCTGCGTGCCGTGCCCCTTGCTGAACGCGATGCCGCCGGTCATGCCACCAGCCTACGAGCGAGCACCGCGCGCGCCGAGGCCACCAGGTCCGGGTCGGCACCGTCGAGCCAGTGGATGCGGCGGTCGCGGCGGAACCAGGAGCGCTGGCGGCGCACGAACCGCCGGGTCGCCCGGACCGTCTCGTCCCGGACACCGGCGAGGTCGGGGTGGGCGGGGTCGCGGTCGAGGGCCTCGATCACCTGCCGGTAGCCCAGCGCGCGGGACGCCGTGCGGCCCTGCGCCAGCCCCTGGCGGAGCAGGGCGCGGGTCTCGTCGACCAGACCGTCGTCGAGCATCCGGTCCACCCGCAGCGCGACGCGCTCGTCGAGCTCAGCGACGTCGCGGTCCACGCCGAGCAGCACGGCGTCGTAGCGGGGGGTGCCCGCCCCGGGCAGCGTCGCCCGGAACGGCCGGCCGGTCAGCGCGATCACCTCGAGCGCGCGGACGATCCGCCGCCCGTTCGAGGGCAGCACCTGCTCCGCGGCGACCGGGTCGACCGCGGCGAGGCGGGCGTGCAGCGCGCCGGACCCGTCGCGGTCCAGCTCGGCCTCCAGCGCGGCGCGCAGCTCCGGGTCGGTGCCGGGGAACTCCAGCTCGTCCAGCACGGCCTGCACGTAGAGACCCGAGCCGCCGACGAGCACCGGGGTGCGTCCGGCGGCGCGCAGCTCCTCGACGACCGCCCGGGCCTCGCGCTGGTAGGCCGCGACCGAGGCGGTCTCGGTGACGTCGAGGACGTCGAGCTGGTGGTGGACGATGCCGCGCCGCTCGTGCGGGGCGAGCTTCGCGGTGCCGACGTCCAGGCCGCGGTAGAGCTGCATCGCGTCGGCGTTGACGACCTCCCCGCCCAGCGCCAGTGCCAGCTCCAGCCCGAGGTCGGACTTGCCGGTCGCGGTCGGCCCGACCACGACCACGAGCGGCGGTGCCGTCGACGGAGGGGCGTTCACGCCGGTTCCCACAGCGCCACGTGGTAGGCGACGCCGTAGGGCATCGAGGTGTGCCGGTGCGCCGCCGTCCAGGCCCGCCCGCGCGCGGCACCCGCGAGGACCTGCCAGGGCGCGCGGCCGGACGCCCAGAGTGCGGCGGCGCCGTCCGGGTCGAGCCGGGCGAGCGCCTCGGGGTCACCGGCGTCGAACGCGGCGGCGACGACGGCGTCGAACGCCTCGGCGCGGCCGTCGAACCCGCCGGGGGCCTTCGCGGTGTGCTTGGCCGCGCCGTCACCGACGACGAGCAGCCCGACCCCCTCGCCGGCGAGCTCCGCGCCCAGCGCCAGGCAGTCGGCGACCGGGGCGTCCGGCG
>NZ_JAMXSG010000308.1:0-6317 GCF_024124365.1 Pseudonocardia sp. McavD-2-B | reverse complement strand
GCCGAACTGAAGAACTGGAAAGTCCTCCGCAAGATCCGCTCCAGCCCGAACCGGGCCGACGAACTCATCGCCGCAGTTCAGACCCTCGTGATCGCCAACGCTTGATCAGGTTGGCAAAGGCTCACTGTCGGATCTGCGTTCTCAGGCGACGGCGGGGATGGCGGCTGTGTCGGTCGCGTTCACGACGGGCATGTCTGGCCTGGCGACGACGGTCACTGCAGGGTTCACCTCCGTCCAGACGGCGTTCCGGACCGGGATGGCGGCGCTCCCCGTGGGAGTCACCGAGTCCTTCGCGCAGATCCAGGCGGCGTTCACGGCCGGGATGACGGGTCTCGCAACGGTGGTGGGCGCGCAGATGGAACTGGTGCGGCTGGCGTTCGTGAACCCGATGGTTGCGCTGCCGCAGCAGATGTTGGCGCAGCTGGTGGCGCTGCAGCAGGCGTTCGTGAACGGCATGCTGATGTTGCAGAACACCGTCACTCTCGGGATGCAGCAGATCGTGCTCGCGTTCACGACACCGCTGCAGGCACTGCCGGCGACGTTGACACCGCAGTTCGCGCTGATCCAGCAGGCCTTCGTCAACGGCATGCTGATGGCGCAGAACACCGTCACGCTGGGCATGGCTCAGATCCAGGCGACCGTGGTGGCAGGGATGACGCAGATCGTGGCGTCCGTCCAGCTCGGAATGCAGTCGATCGTGGTGGCGGTCCAGCAGTCGATGGCGGCCTGCACCATCGCCGTGCAAACCGCTGTCGCGACGATTCTGGCGACGGTGCAGGCTGGTTTCGCGCAGGTTCCGCTGGCGATCGCAACCGGGATGGCGCAGGCGGTCGCGTCTGTCGCGTCCGGGTTCGCCTCCATCGTGTCGAGCGCGATTTCCGGGATGGGCCAGTACGTGTCCACGGTCGGAGATGGTGTGTCGCAGGCGGTCGGGAAGTGGGTCGAGGGCGCCGGCGAGATCGGCCAGGCCCTGGGCCGGCTCAGCCAGGACATCTTCCTGTCCGCCGAGACCTCGGTCAGCGGGTATGTGTCCCGGGTCGCGGCCGGTGTGGGGGACGTTGCCGCCGCCTGGGGCAAGATGGCCGGCGCAGCTCTGGACGCCATCACGTCCCTTGTCCCCGGCATGCAGAACGCCGGATCGAACGCTGTCCGCGCGTTGGCATCGGCGATCGCCAACGGTGCCTCAGCGGTGATCTCGGCCGCGGCGAACGTCGCCCGTCAGGCCATCGCGGCAGCCAAGAGCGCGCTGGGGATCGCGTCACCGTCGCGTGCGTTCCTGTCCATCGGTGACTTCGTCATCGCCGGGTTCGTGAAGGGCCTCGACTCGGACAAGCCGGCGCAGGAGATGCGCCGGCTCGCCGACAACGTCATCGCCGAGGCGGAGCGCATCACGAAGGCCGCCGCTGGGACACCGACGTTCGCGGCGGGCCTCGACACGAGCCGCATGAACGCCCGCGTGGAGGCGTCCATCGGGGGCCTCGGGGCACCGGCTGCGAGAGCGACAGGCGGGCGCACCCAGACGTTCAACTTCAATGTCCAGAGCAGCGCCGACGAGCTGACCGCGGAAAGCGTCGCCCGGGTGACCCGCCGACAGGCCGCTCTGGGGCTGTTCGGATAGTCCGCGTCGCCTCTGGCGTCAGCTCAGGTTCACCGGCGTCGGCTGCGGCGGATCCTGGCCTGCTGCATGGGCTGGCCGACGCAGTCGTAGGCGACGTTGACGATGTGGTCCCGGGTGTGGGGGTCCATCGCGGCGAGGTTGCCGGCGAGGAGTTCGAGCAGCGCCGCGAGTGGGTCGGCGAGCTCGGCGCGGTCGAGGCCGGCCCAGGTGTGGAGTTCGGGTGCGGAGCGGATGACACCGGCGGCGTCGCGCACGGTGGTCTGCTCGACGCGGAGACGGTCGGCGGCGCGGCGGTCTCGTTCGTTCACGGCGGTTCCCCCGGGGTGGTCGTACGCGGACGTAAGCCCCGGGGGAAGCGGGACAGCTGAGGGTAGCTGTACCGCTGTCTGTGGGCCTGTCAGGAGCCGCTGAGGGCTTCGTAGACGCGACGGCCGACCCTCACCCGCCTTCCGGTGCCCCCGCAGCGCGGGCACGGGCGCCACGCCTTCCCCGTCGGGGACTTGAGCTTGGCAGTTCCGGAGCAGCGGCGGCAGGCCGCGAACGGCCAGAACGCGCACGCCCCGAGGTAGACGATCGACACGGCTAGCACGAGCAGGAGCAGGGTTTCCACGACGCCTCCAGGGCTGCTTCGGGTGGACCCGGCGGCGGCCCGCTAGACGCTAGTTCCCAGGCCAGGACCATGATCGGTCGCTAGCGGGGGTGCTAGGTCTAGCGGGCCGTGCCGCTAGGCGGTGATCTTGCGGTGGGTGTTCTCGATCGCGGCGAGGACGTCCGCGCGGGTCACCCCGCGACGGTTCGCGCCAGCCCCGCCGGAGGTCTTGCCCCACACCTGCCCGGTGCTGATCCCGAGCGGCTTGAGCGCGGCGGCGAGGGTCTCCGGGGTCCAGTCCGCGTACCGGGACGGGGCGTGCTCGGCGAGCTTCGCCAGCACCGTCTCCGACCACACCCGCCGGTCGGTGATGGTCGCGAAGATGACGGCCAGGTCGTCGAGGAGCTGCGCCGCCGGGGTCAAGGTCTCCTCCCGGTGCCCGGCGGCGTACCCGGTGATCGTGCCCGCCACCTCCCGCGCCGCCCGCGCCCGCTCGGCGACCTTCTGCGCCGCCACCGAGTCGAGGTAGAAGGTGCGGACGACCTGCGGCTCGTCCCCGGCCCCGACGAGGTAGCCGATCCCGCGGTCGGACGGGGTGAACGTCGTCGCTCGGATCCCGTTCTTGTAGGCGCTGGTGCCGAGGACCAGGTCGTTCTCGATCTGTCCGGTGACCCGCAGGCAGAACCTCAGCCCGACGTTGCCGGACACCCCGGTCGGGACGGACTTGGCGTCCGGGCGCTGGGTGGCGATCACCAGGTACACGGCGAACGCCCGGCCGCGTTTGATGATCCGTTCGGCGAGCTCCCCGGCTTCCTTGCCCATGTCGGGGTGGGTGAACAGCTCCTGGGCCTCGTCGATGACCTGCACGATCGGATGCAGCCCTGACCCCTTCTTCGCTGCCAACTCCGGGGTGACCTTCTTGTCCGGCACCACATTGCGGGGCAGCTTCGACACCACCTTCGCCCGCCGGCCGACCTCCTCGAGCAGCTCCCGCAGCGACGCCAACGTCTCGGCGAGCGCTTCGTCGTCGACACCGGAGGAGTAGCGGTAGGCGACCAGCTCCAACGCCTCCAGGTCACCGGAGCCCTTGTGTTCGCCGATCCGGAGTTCGCAGTGCACGTCCAGCGCTGCCGCCAACGCCAGGACTCGGACCGCGGCGGTCTTCCCGCCACCGGGCAGCGCGCCGATGAGCGCGTTGGTCTCCTCGAGGCTGACCTTCACGGTCCGCTGCCGCTGGTCGGTGCCGAACGGGAAAACCCCGCCCACGATCTGCACGCCCCCGGCCCGGGCGAGCGGCCACGCGGCAGCCTTCACCTTGTTCAAGGGCTGGTCACCGACCCACAGGATCAGGCGGCCGGCGTGCTGCTCGGCGGCGGCTTCGGGCCACACCGACGACAACGGCCGCCGCAGCCCCGACGCCAACCGGTCGCGGCGTTCCATCACGTCGGCGACGGTGACGCCGTGGGGCAGGTCCACATCGGCCCGCCACCCGGGCCCGTCGCGGGTGATCGGGGCGACGAACGCCGGTGCCTGTGCTTTCGGCCCGGTGCTCATCGCCGAGATCCCCAACGCCTGCAGCGCCCGGGTCACCACGTCCGGGGTGAGCCTCGGCGGGGCGGACGGGGTGACGGTGGCGGGGTCGGTGACCCGCCTGTCCCGCGGGCGCCCGTACCGGCCGAGGGCGGCGACGATCCCGACCAGCAGCACCGTCTGCGCCCACCCGATCCACACGGGTGCGGGCTGCAGCACCTGTACCGGGCGCCCACCGGCTCCCGGTACCTCGACCGTGGCGGGAGAACCCGCCCACCACAGCAGCACCATGCCGGTGACCAGCGCCGACACCACGGCACCGGTGATGATCGCCCGCTGCTTCACCCGCCGGTTCCGCTGCTTGGACAGGGTCATGTACTCGTTGATTTCGCCGCGAGTGACGGCGTTCGCCCGCAGGGGGGCGGCCTCGGCGTCGAACACCCACTGCCCGGCGTGGAACAGCAGCAGCATCAACCCGCGCGGCGCCCACCACACCAGCCGCAGCGCGTACTTCGGGGACCTGGTCAGGTGATAGAGGGTGACGTGGGCGCCGAACCGGGCGAGCCACCGGGCGAGCTGCCGGGCCTCGTCCCGGTTCCGCAGGTAGGCGGGAACGATCGGCCGGCGTTCGGTGTCGCGGACGGTCAGAGCGGTGCCGTAGATGGTCTTCGGTTCCGGGCCCTGGTCGACGGGCACCAGCTCGATGTCGTCGCTCACGACCCCACCACCTGACCGTTGCGGCGCCCGGCGAGCAGCTCCCGCGCCTGGTGCTCGGTAATTTCGAGTTCCTTCGCCAGGCGGCGCCTGCCCGCACCGTCCGCGATCAACGCCTCGGCCCGGTCCACGACCGGCGGCTGACGCCGGTCGTCATCTGCACCGGGCTCTGCCTGGTCCAGCTCCGGAACAGTCCGGACTCCATCCGGGTGAGGGGTGCGGACAGTGTCCGCACCCTCGTCGACCACCAGGCCCTGCCCGGTGGTTGCCGGGACGGTCCACGCCCTCGCGACGAGGTGGGTCGTCACGATCGCGCCGACCGGACCCACCAACCCGAACGCGCCGTAGGCGTGCACCCCGGCGTACCCGGACACCGCCGACGCCAGCACCACCGCAGTGGCGGCCTCCCACCGCAGCCGCGGCTCGGTCACCCACAACCACGTCCCGGTCACGGCGACGACCTCGACGATGCCCACCGCGGCGGGGTGCGCCCACCCGGGCACGTTCACCGCCGCCGCCAGCGCCACGGTCGCGGTACCCGACAGGACCAGAGCGCAGCCGATCGCGGCCAGGACCAGGACGGTCTGCACGATCCGCTTCACCGCCGACCACCCACAATCCGCTCCCGTCGGGTCACCGCGTAGGCGCCCACGGCCATGACCGCGGACCCGGCCAGCAGGATCAGCATCGACGCCGTTTGCACCTGCACCACGGCCAGCACGGACACGAGGGAAGCGAGGACGGCCAGGAACCACGCGCGGGCCGGCATCACACCTCACCGCCCAGCGCCGTCACGGCCACGGTGACCGCCCGGGCCAACGCGGCAGCCTCCGCGACGGTCAGACCGGGCTCAGCGCCGCCGGCGCCGCGGACGCACACCACCGGCTCGTCGACCGTGATCCCATCGGCCGGATCCAAGTCGACGTACTGCTCGACCTGCACCGTGACCGGATGCTGAGAGAACTTCGGTCGCTCGACCGCCAGGATCTCCACGCCACGGTGGTGCCGGTAGATCCCGCCGGCCGTCTGAATGTCGTCGACGGTGATCCCGTGGTTCGGATCGGCGATACACCAGTCGGGGCAGCGGAGCTCTGCTGCCAGGAGGGCGACGTCGGCCGGGTCAAAGATCGGGGTGTTCATCGCTCGCACCGCCCGGTGTGGTGCTCGGCGAGATCCGCGGCGGCGAGCAGGTCCGCGGCGACCTGCCGGGCCTCAGCGGGGGTGAGCGCGGTGTCGACGTAGGCGTCGATCCTGCCGATCCCGATGACGACCTGCGCGGGCTGCACGTCCCAGGCGCGGCTGGCCGGGTAGCGGTCGGAGGTCTGGACTGCGGACACCGTGACGGTGCCCGGGTCGTCGGTGGTGCCGGAAACGGGCCGGAGCTCGGCGCCTTCGGACTGGCAGACCTGGTCGTACTGGCCGGCGTCCTCGTGGGCGCGGCACCACTCGATGTGGTCGTGACGCGGGGTCGGTACGTGCAGGGTGGCAAGCTTGCTCATGGGTCAGCTCCTGGGCTGATCTAGGGCCCGGCCAGCGGTCGAATCGCTGCGTCCGGGCCCGCCTGTTGTGGAGGCGGGTAGATCAGTCAGGAGGAGGTCCTCGCGCTCTCTGGGCAGCCTGTGGGCAGCAGCAGAGAGCGAAACCCAGGGAAAGCCGGGGAAGGTACGGGCAGGCGCGGGAGAGCGCGATTAGCAGGTCAGGGTAGCGAACCAGGGGGGACCAGCAGGTGACCGAGCACAGTCGAGGATCAGCAGCACCAGTTCCCCTGGCACTACTAGGTCGTCACTCCGCGGCGGGGCGCGGCCGGGGCACGGGGACCGGCCGCGCCGCGACGACGGCCCGCGGGCCGCTCTGCTGCGGGACGGC
>NZ_JAMXSG010000307.1:0-6366 GCF_024124365.1 Pseudonocardia sp. McavD-2-B | reverse complement strand
AGCTGCCCGCGCTGCTCGCCGCCCGCGGGCTCGGCGGCGCCGACGTGGTCGTCTCCGGGCTGCCGTGGGCGGCCTACCCGCGCGTCGAGCCGTGGCTGACCGACGTCGTCGCCGGCTGCCTGCACCCCGATGGCGCCCTGACCCAGTTCGGCTACTCGGTGACCCGGTCGCTGCCGCCCGCCCGCCGGCTCCGGCGGCGGCTCGCCGCGGCGTTCGAGGAGGTCGTGCACGGCCGCGCGGTGCTCGCCAACGTCCCGCCCGCGTTCGTCCTCACCGCCCGCCGTCCGCGGCCGCCCCGGGGCTGACCTGGCCCGTCACCGCCGGGGAGGTCCCGGGCCCGCCCACCGGGCGGCGACGGTGCGGCCCCCGGCTACCCTGATCCGCGCCCCGCAGCCCGGTCGGCGTCGACGCGCGGACCTGCCGGGGATCGCCGGTTCCCGCCCGGGAACGACCCACGGACCAGGGGAGACGTGTGTCGCAGACCCAGCTCGTGTCGCCCGAGACCCGCCCGCTGCGCGCGTGGCAGCGCAGCGCACTCGCCCGCTACCTCGCGACCTCGCCGCGGGACTTCCTCGCGGTCGCGACCCCGGGCGCGGGCAAGACGACCTTCGCCCTGCGCGTCGCCTCGGAGCTGCTGCGCGACCGGGTCGTCGACGCGATCACCGTCGTCACCCCGACCGAGCACCTGAAGTACCAGTGGGCCGAGTCGGCCGCGGCCGCCGGCGTCGCGCTCGACCCGGAGTTCCGCAACTCCGCGGGCGGTACCTCGCGGGACTACCAGGGCATCGCGATCACCTACGCCGGCGTCGCCGCGCACCCGATGCTGCACCGCAACCGCACCGAGAACCGCCGGATGCTGGTGATCCTCGACGAGATCCACCACGCGGGCGACGCCAAGAGCTGGGGCGAGGGCGTCTACGAGGCGTTCGAGCCCGCCACCCGCCGCCTTGCCCTGACCGGGACGCCGTTCCGCTCCGACGACAACCCGATCCCGTTCGTCGAGTACGTCCCCGACGCCGAGGGCGCCCCGCGCAGCCGGGCCGACCACCAGTACGGCTACGCCGAGGCGCTCGCCGACAACGTGGTCCGGCCGGTCGTCTTCCTGGCCTACTCCGGTACGTCGAACTGGCGCACCAGCGCGGGCGAGGAGATCTCGGCCCGGCTGGGGGAGCCGCTGACCCGCGAGCAGACCGCGATGGCCTGGCGCACCGCGCTGGACCCGTCCGGGGACTGGATGCCCGCGGTGCTCGCCGCGGCCGACCGCCGCCTGCAGAGCCACCGCGACGGCGGCATGCCCGACGCGGGAGGCCTCGTCATCGCCACCGACCAGACGGCCGCCCGTGCCTACGCCGCGCTGCTCACCGGCATCACCGGGGTCCGGCCCGCGGTCGTCCTGTCCGACGAGGCGGGCGGCTCGGACCGGATCGCGGAGTTCTCCCGCTCCACCGAGCGGTGGATGGTCGCGGTCCGGATGGTGTCCGAGGGTGTCGACGTGCCGCGCCTCGCCGTCGGCGTCTACGCCACCAGCGCCTCGACCCCGCTGTACTTCGCCCAGGCCATCGGCCGGTTCGTGCGGTCGCGGCGGCAGGGCGAGACCGCGTCGGTGTTCGTCCCCAGCGTCCCGGTGCTGCTCGGCCTGGCCAGCGAGCTGGAGGCCCAGCGCGACCACGTCCTCGGCAAGCCGCAGCGGCCCGAGGAGGTCTGGAACGACGCCGAGCTCAACGAGGCCAACACGGTCAAGGACGAGCCCGGCGAGCAGGAGAAGGCGTTCACCTCCCTCGGCGCCGACGCCGAGCTGGACCAGCTGATCTACGAGGGCGCCACCTACTCCGCCGACGAGGAGGACTACCTCGGGCTGCCCGGGCTGCTGGAGCCCGACCAGGTGCGCACCCTGCTGTCCCAGCGGCAGGCCGACTGGATCGCGAAGGGCTCGCCGCGCACGGGCGCCCAGGCCCGCGCCACCCCGGCGACCGAGCCCACCCCGCCGCCGGCCGCCGAGCGCGGGCAGAGCGTGCGGGAGCGGCTGCAGACGCTGCGCAAGGAGCTCAACACCCTGGTCGCGCTGCACAACCACAAGACCCGCAAGCCGCACGGGAAGATCCATAACGAGCTGCGGGCGCACTGCGGCGGCCCGCCGGTGGCGATGGCGACCATCGAGCAGCTCGAGGAACGCATCGCGACCCTGCGGTCCTGGCGCTGAGAGCCGCCCTGGCGGGCCGCCGTGTCGCCGGCGGGCCGGAGGACGACGCCGCCCGTGCGGGCGCGGTGGGGGCCGGCCCGGCACCGTCGCCGGGACCGGAGAGCCACCACGGCCGGCACGCGGTGATCCACTCCGCGCGCGCTGATCCGCTCGGGGCGCGCGTCCGGACACGCGCGGACCGCGGATCAGCGCGCGAGCTCCGGATCACCGTGCGGACGTCGCGCCGCCGGAGCGGTCAGGACGGGGCGGACCGATCCCGGACGTACGTGGCGGGAACGGGGACGGGTTCGTCGCCGTCGCGGGACCGCAGGGCCACCGCGGCGACGACCAGCGCGATCCCCACGGCCTCCAGCGGCCCCGGCAGCTGACCGAGCACGACGAGCCCGACCAGCGTCGCGGTGGCGGGCAGCAGCGCCAGCAGGACCGCGAATCGGGCCTGCCCGACCCGGCGCAGCACGACCTGGTCCAGCACGTAGGGGATCACCGAGCTGAGCACACCCAGCCCGACGGACAGGCCGAGCACCACCGGATCGGCGAGCGGCGCGAGGTTCGCGAGCCCGAACCCGGTCGCGGCACCCGTACCCCCGGTGAACAGCAGCGGGACCAGGACGACGGCGGCCACGGTGAACCCGGTCGCCAGGTCGTCGATGCCGGAACCGGCCCGCGCGACCCGCTTGCCCAGCACGATGTAGGCCGCCCACATCGCCGCCGCGCCCAGCGCCCACAGCACCCCGGCGGGACTGCCGGACCAGCGCACGTCGGCGATGAGGAGCACGCCCGCCGCGGCGAGGCCGACCGCGCCGACGTCGCGGAACCGGCGCGAGGCGAGCGCCGCGACCACGACCGGGCCGGTGAACTCGACCGCCACCGCGGTGCCGAGCGGCAGCCGCGCGATCGCCTCGTAGTAGGCGACGTTCATCAGCGCCGTGGCCAGCCCGAACGTCCCCGCGCGGACGAGCCGGACGCCGCGCCACGAGTCGCGGCCGGGGCGGCGCCACGCCAGCAGGACCAGCGCGGCACCGATGAGGCGCAGCTCGGCGACCGCCGACGGCGCGAGCCGGTCGAACAGCCCGACGGCCAGCGCGGCCCCCACGTACATCGAGGTCCCACCGGCCAGGAACAGCAACGGAGCGGGAACACGATCGGGCGACGGGCGGGGACTCACCCGGCCACCGTAGACCGCGACACACCGTATTTACCGTGGCGCGCTTGCACGTCGGGCGAGTTGCCCGCATGATTCACACGCAGTCAACTTCATACGCAACCGGTCACCGCGGGTACATCGCGGCGCCACCGAACCGTGCGGCGCACGCCACACGTGACGGACGTCGCGACGCATCCCGGGAACACGTGCAGGGGCCTCGAGCGTCTGTACAGGTGTGGGCGAACCGCTCGTGCGGTCGTCACAGTGATACGGCGGCGAGCGCCCGAAGCCCGCCGCCGCGACGGAGGGAGACCGCTATGCAGCCCGAAACGCTGACCCGGCCCGAACTGACCCTTGCCGACCGTTGCGACCGCTGCGGTGCGGCTGCCAAGGTGCGCGCGATCCTGCCCTCCGGTGGGGAACTCCTGTTCTGCAACCACCACGGCAACGCCCACGCCGCCAAGCTGCGTGAGTCCGGGGTGCAGGTGCAGACCGGGGAGTGACACCCGGGGCGCCACCCGCGCCCCCACACAGACCCTCGAACGGGGCGGGGATCCGATCGGATCCCCGCCCCGTTCGGTATGTCCGGGGGTGCTCAGGACACCGGTGCGAGCGGCTCCGGGCCGGTGCCCGGGGCCCCGCGTGCCCCGGCCGGCCGCGACGGCGCCGGGTCGGCGGGCAGCGGGGTGGCGCCGGTGACGATGTCGGCGGCCCGCTCGGCCACCACCACCACCGGGCCGTAGGTGTTGGCGTTGGGCACGTCCGGGAAGATCGACGCGTCGACGACCCGCAGACCCTCGGTGCCGTGCACGCGCAGCGTCGACGGGTCCACGACGGCGTCGGCGTCGGTACCCATCCGCGCGGTGCTGGTCGGGTGCAGCCCGTTCTGGGCGCGCCGGGACACCCAGGCGAGGATCTCGGCGTCGGAGCGGACACCCTCGCCGGGGAAGGTCTCCCCGGCGTCGAGGCCCGCGAACGCCGGCTGGGTGAGGATCTCCCGGGCCAGGCCGACGGCCTCCACCCAGCGACGCCGGTCGCCGTCGGTGACCAGGTAGTTCTGCACCAGGCGCGGTGGGACGGCGGTGTCGCGGGACACCGCCCGCACCGTCCCGCGGACGTCGCCCGCCATCACCGAGACGTGCATCTCGTAGCCGTGCCCGACCGGCGGGACGTCCGGCGCGAAGCGCATCGCGACCGGCGCGAACAGCATCATGACGTCGGGGATGCCCCCGGCCATCGAGGTGGAGGCGAACCCGCCGATCTCGAAGTGGTTGCTGGCCCCGATCCCGGTGCCCGAGACGAGCCAGCGGGCCGCCGCGGCGGGCAGCCGGTGCGGGGCCCGGTGCGGGGCCAGCGAGATGGGCTGCGAGCAGGCGTGCTGCAGGTGCACCGCGAGGTGGTCCTGCAGGTTCGCGCCGACCCCGGGCAGCGCCACCCGGGTCTCGACGCCGATCCCGGCAAGGTGCTCCGGGTCGCCGAAGCCGGACACCTGGAGCAGTTGCGGGGTGGCGATGGAGCCGGCGGCGAGCAGGGTCTCGCCGGCGTCGACGTCGCGGAGGGTGCCGTCGGCGGCGCGGTAGCGGACGCCGATGACCCGGGTACCGCGGGCGTCGGTGCGCAGCGCGCGGACCAGGGCGCCGGTGCGGACGGTCAGGTTGGGCCGCGAGTCGGCGACCGGGTGCAGCCAGGCGTCGGTCGCCGAGAAGCGGCGCCCGCGCGAGATCGTGCGCTCGGTCCGGGAGAAGCCCTCCTGGACCGGGCCGTTCGTGGAGTCGAGCAGCGCGTGCCCGGCCTGCTGCGCCGCGGCCAGGAACGCCGCGTTCAGCGGGCCCGCGGCCGGGGCGCGCTCGAGGACCTGCGGCCCGTGACCGCCGTCGGTCAGCGGGGTGCCGCGCTCGGACATCCGCCGCTCCAGGCGGCGGAAGTAGGGCAGCAGGTGGGCCGAGCTCCACTGCTCGCAGCCGGGCAGGCGGGACCAGCGGTCGTAGTCGCCCGGGTGGGCCCGCTGGTAGACCATCCCGTTGATGCTGCTGCTGCCGCCCAGCACCTTCCCGCGCGGGACGGCGATCCGGCGCCCGGCCAGACCGGCCTCGGGTTCGGTGACGTAGCACCAGTCGTAGCGGGGGTTGCCCCACGCCTTCGACAGCGCGGCGGGCATCCGGATGATCGGGTCCCAGCGGTGGTCGGGCCGGCCCGCCTCGAGCATCAGCACCCGGCGCGTGGGCTCCTCGGTGAGCCGGGCGGCCAGCACCGCCCCCGCGGATCCCCCGCCGACGATGACGACGTCGTACCGGCCCATGCGCGCCCTCCACACCCACTGTCGGGATTGCCCTGTTCGAGGGAGCAACCCCCCTTGCGTGGATCACGGTACGCCGCGCCCACCGGCCGTCGCCGCCACCCCCGTAGGCTCGATGGTGTGACGACGACCGAGCGTGACGCCGAGGACGGAGCGGACCTCCGCGATGCCGCCGCGGACGACGCCGACGCCGCTTTGGCCGCCCTCGCCGCCCAGCTGGAGGCGTCGATCGCCGAGCTGTCCTCGGCCCGTGAACGGGTGGCCGAGCTGCAGGAGCTGCGCTCTCAGGGGTTGAGCTGGCGGGCGATCGTCCCGCGCGAGGCACGGCCGCTGATCGTGGAGACCCTCACCCGCACCCTCGACGGCCTGGGCGCCGTCGGTGGCCGGTTCCGCCGGGAGGAGGCCGTCGCGCTGCACGGCGAGGGCGAGACGATCGCCGGGATCGGCAGGCTGTTCGGGGTCAGCCGCCAGCGCGTGTCGGCCTACCTGCAGGAACACCAGCAGCTCCTCGAACGGTGTGCGGACCGCCAGGACCGGCCGGAAGCCTGACCCCGGGTCAGCCCTGGTCGTGCCTGCGGTGCCGCGCCTGCCGCTGGGCGGGCACTCGCGGCGCCACCGGCACCACGGGGGAGCGGCGGGCCGCCGGGATCAGCGCGGTGCGGTCGAGCGCGTCGGGCTGTTCCGGCACCGACGGCGGCGCGGCGCGCAGCTGCAGCCGGGCCAGCT
>NZ_JAMXSG010000306.1:0-6416 GCF_024124365.1 Pseudonocardia sp. McavD-2-B | reverse complement strand
TCGGCGGCCGCCGCCGGGACGGGGGCCGCCCGCAGCGCCGCCACCGCGGGCTCGGCGCCCGCGACCGCGTCGTGCATCGCCGTCACCTGGCCGGGGTCGAGGGTGTACCCGAGCCGCGCGGCGAGGGCGCCCAGCTCGTCGGCCGTGCTCACCGGACGGTGGCCTTGCCGCTGAGCAGCGCCTTCGCCACCACGCCGCGCAGCACGTCGTTGGTGCCCTCGCCGATCGACATGAGCGGGGCGTCGCGGTAGAGCCGCTCCACCTCGAACTCGGTGGAGTAGCCGTAGCCGCCGTGGATGCGCATCGCGTCGAGTGCGCACTCCAGGGCCTGCTCGGACGCGAAGATCTTCGCCATCCCGGACTCGGTGTCCATCCGCACGCCGTCGTCCATCCGCGACGCCGCCCAGTAGGTCATCAGCCGGGACGCCTGCAGCCGCACCGCGGTCTGGGCGAGCCGCTGCTGGACGGCCTGGAAGTCGCCGATCGGCCTGCCGAAGGCCTCGCGCTCGCGGGCGTAGGACAGGGCCTCGTCGTAGGCGCGCTGGGCGATCCCGACGCTGCGGGCGGCGATGTTGATCCGCCCGGTCTCCAGCGAGGAGAGTGCCTGCTGCAGGCCGCGTCCCTCGACCCCGCCGAGCAGCTGCGACGACGGGACGCGCACGCCGTCGAGCACGACCTCGCAGGACTCGGTGCCCTTGTAGCCGAGCTTGCCGATGTCGGCGGTGACCTCGAAGCCGGGGGTGCCCGCCTCGACGAGCAGGATGCTCATGCCCGTGTGCGCGGGCGAGGCCGACGGGTCGGTCTTGACCAGCACCGGGAGCGGGTCGGCGTGCCGGGCGTTGGTGATCCACATCTTGGTGCCGTCGATGACGTAGTCGTCGCCGTCGCGGCGGGCGGTGGTGCGGATGCCCTGCAGGTCGGTGCCGGCGCCGGGCTCGGTCAGCGCGATCCCGGTGCGCCGCGCGCCCGTCGCGAGCTCCGGGAGGTAGCGCTGCTTCTGCTCCTCGGTGCCGTGGTTCGCGAGCAGGAAGCAGGACACCGAGTGGCTGCCGAGGATGCCGGCGATGCCCATCCAGCCCCGCGAGATCTCCTCGAAGGTCAGCGCGAACGAGACGGTGTCGGCGGCCAGGCCGCCGTAGGACTCGGGGACGGCCAGGCCGAAGAGTCCGAGCTTCTTCATCCCCTCGACGATCTCGGTGGGGTAGCGGCCCGACTGCTCCCACTCCCGCGCGACGGGGACGATCTCCTTGTCGACGAAGGCGCGCAACGTGTCCCGGTAGAGGCGCTGCTCGTCGGTGAACCGGAAGTCCATGTCAGTCCTTCCCCAGCGCGCCGGAGCTCCGGAGCGCGGTGATCCTGGTGTCGTCGTAGCCCAGCTCGCGCAGGACGCGGTCGGTGTCGGCACCCATCACGGGTGCGGCGCGGGTCGGGGCCCGGTCGGCGCCGGGCGGGCCCACCCGGACCGCGCTGCGCAGGGTGCGGACCGGGCCGAAGTCGGGGTGCGGGGTCTCGGCGACGAGGTCGCGCTCGACGGTGTGCGGGTCGGTCAGCGCGCCCGCGACGTCGCGGACCGGGGCGCACGGGACCGAGGCCGCGTAGAGCGGGGCGAGCCACTCCGCGACCGTGCGGGTCCGGAACAGCGCCTCGAGCTCGGGCAGCAGCGCGTCGCGGTGCAGGTTGCGGTCGGCGAAGGTCGCGAAGCGGGGGTCCTCGGCCAGGTCCGGGCGGCCCAGCACGACGGTGAGCCGCTGCCAGAACTTCTCCTTCGCACACCCGACGACCAGCCAGCCGTCGGAGGCCTCGAAGGCCTGGAAGGGCACCAGCGAGGGGTGGGCCGACTGCCGGGTGCGCACCGGTTCGAAGCCCGCGGTCAGGTGCCAGGTCCCGGGGTAGGCGAGCAGGCTCACCGCGGTGTCGTAGAGCGAGACGTCGCAGTCCGTGCCGACGCCGTCGCGCCGCGCCCCGTGGATCGCGCCCAGCAGCGAGATCGCGGCGACGTAGCCGCCGCAGTAGTCGACCAGGCTCGGCCCGGTCTTCTGCGGGGCGCCGCCGGGCTCACCGGTCAGCGACATCCAGCCCGCCAGCGCCTGCAGGACGTAGTCGTAGCCCGGCTCCGCCGAGCGCGGGCCGGTCATCCCGAACCCGGTCAGCGAGCAGCAGACGATCTGCGGGTTGACCTCCTTGAGGTCGTCGTAGCGGATCCCCAGCGTCGCCGGGACGTCGGCGCGCAGGTTGGAGAACACGGCGTCGGCGGTGCGGACCAGGTCGTGGAACACCTCGCGGCCCTCGGGGGTGCGCACGTCGAGGGTGACCGAGGACTTGTCCCGGTTGAAGGACTGGAAGAACAGCGAGTCGCCCGGCGCGGTGTAGGGCGGGATCGCGCGGCCGACGTCACCGCCGACCGACGGGTCCTCGATCTTGATGATCTCCGCGCCCAGCTCGGCGAGGTGCATCGACCCGAACGGGCCGGCGCCGTACTGCTCCAGCGAGACGATCCGGATGTCCTCCAGCGGCCGCCGGGTCACGCGCCCTCCACCGTCAGCGGCTCCGCGGCCTGCGGGAACAGCGACGACGCCCCGCCCACCTCCCGCTTGTGTACGTAGAAGGTCCGCCGGAAGCTCAGCACCTCGACCGCGTCCTGGTTCAGGGTGCGGGTCCGCACGGTGACGATCCCGGCGGTCGGGCGGGACGAGGACTCGCGCTTGTCCAGCACGATCGACTCCGACCAGATGGTGTCCCCGGCGAACACCGGCGCGGTGAGCTTCAGGTCGTCGAGCCCCAGGTTGGCGAACGCGTTCTGGGTGGTGTCGGTGACCGACTGGCCCATCGCGATGGAGATCGTCAGCGGGGAGACGACGAGCATCCGGCCGAACTCGGAGGACTCGCCGACCTGGCGGTTGAAGTGCGCCTGGTTGGTGTTCATGGTCAGCAACGTGAACCAGGTGTTGTCGGTCTCGGTGATCGTCCGGCCCAGCGGGTGCTGGTAGACGTCGCCGGTCTCGAAGTCCTCGTAGAAGCGTCCCTGCCAGCCCTGCTTGATCGTCACGTGCGTGTCGTCCTTCCGGTGGGGGGTGGTCATCCGCGCTCGATGTCCTCGAGGCGGCGGTTCGTGGTGCGTTCGCCGAACAGGGCCATGACCAGGCCGAGCAGCAGTGCCGCCGCGGCGAGGTAGACGTAGACGGCGGTGAGGCCGAGGCCGGCGAAGGTCGCGGCGACGAGGAGGCCGCCGGCGACCCCGGCGAGCCGACCGGAGCCGTTCGCGATGCCGGAGCCCAGACCGCGCAGATGCAGCGGGAAGACCTCGGCGATGTAGGTGTAGAGGACCGGCACCGTCGCCTGCATGAACATCGCGGCGAGGAATCCGGTCACCGCGATCGCGACCGGGTGCGTGACCAGGCCGAACGCGAGCACCAGGCCCGCGGAGAGGGTCTGCAGCACCAGGACGACCGCGCGCCGGTCGAAGCGGTCCACCACCGGCGCCACGAGCAGCGCTCCTGGCACGGCGGCGATCGCGAGGACCGAGGCGAAGGTCAGGCTCTCGGCCGTGGTGTACCCGCGCTCCACGAGCAGCGTCGGCACCCAGGAGCTGAAACCGTAGAACGACAGGATCAGGAACACGCAGGCCGTCGAGGCGACCACGGTCCGGCGCAGCGTCGCGCCGCGCAGCAGGTCCGACAGCCGTCCCTCGGGCTTCGGGGGGTCGGGGACCGGTTCGGGCAGGTCGGTGCCGAGCTGCGCGCGGGCCTCGTGCTCCATCCGGGCCACGAGCCGTTCGTCGCGGGGGTCGGGGGACCGGCCCTGTGCCGAGCGCCAGCGGACCGACTCGGGGACCGTCCGCCAGGCGACGAGGGCGACGACCGCGCCGAGCGCGCCCACGACGAAGACCCAGCGCCAGGAGCCCGGTCCGAGCGGGACGACGATCCGGGCCAGCCACGCGGCGATCGGGATGCCGGCGAGGCCGACGGCGAGCAGCAGCGCCTGGTACCGGCCCCGCAGCGAGCGCGGGAACATCTCGCTCACCCAGACCAGCAGGACCCCGGTCGTGGCCTGCAGCCCGAACCCGGTCAGCACCCGCAGCACGCCCAGCGACCAGGCGTCCCAGCTCAGCGCGCTCAGCAGCGAGCAGACGGAGAAGAACAGGACGGCCCCGAGCAGGACGGGGCGGCGGCCGTAGCGGTCGGAGAGGCGGCCGCCGACGATCGCCCCGGCGAACATTCCGACGAACGCGGCCGAGGTGACCGCGCCGACCTCCCCGATGGACAGCCCCCACTCGGCCCGCAGCGCGGGGGCGGCGTAGGCGAAGGAGTTGAGGTCCACCAGGTCGAAGACGAACAGCGCACCGAGCACCCCCACCCAGCGGCGGTGTGTCGGGGTGGCGACCGGGATGCGGTCGAGCCGGGCGGCCAGGTCCGTGACGGGGGCCGGAGCGGGCGGCACACCGGCCGCCTGCCGGTCACCGGGTGGGTCGACGGTCATCGCGTACTCCCCTCGGCGGGCGCCGTCGCCCGCCTTCCGGTCCGCGGGGCCGACCGGACCCGCCTCCGCACGGTAAACATCAGACACTTTCAGAAGCAAGACCCTCCAACGGTCACGAGCTGCTGGAAGTGCTCGACAGATCTGTCAGACCTATACCGCCGGGTGATGGTCCCGGGCAACGCCCGACCGGTACCCTGGAACGGGTCGCGGGACGCGCGGCACGATGGACGACAGGGCGGCGGCGTGAAGATGGGTGCGACCCGGGATCCGCGTGACGGCGTCACCGTGCCGACCGACGCACCGGCGGGGGAGCGGCCCCGCGACGGTCACCGGCCGCCGACGGCGCGGCTGCGGGTCCAGCGGGTCCGTCCCGCCTACCGGCAGGTGGCCGACGAGCTGCGCGCGCAGATCATGCGCGGTGCCCTGCCCGCCGGCACGCGGCTGCCCGCGGAGTCCGAGCTGACCGGCATGTTCGGGGTGAGCCGCTCCACGGTCCGCGAGGCGCTGCGGGTCCTGGCCAGCCAGCACCTGATCGACACCCGGCGTGGGGTGCAGGGCGGCTCGTTCGTCGCCGCGCCCGACCCCGCCCGCCTGGTCGAGGACGTCGGCGGTGCGCTCGGGGTGCTGGTCGCGACGCCGCAGCTCGGCATGGCGGACCTGCTGGAGGCCCGGCTGCTGCTCGAGCCCGCGGCGGCCCGGCTGGCCGCCCAGCGCGCCGCCCCGGAGACGATCGAGGCGCTGCGCGCCGCGGCGGCGGCACCGCGGGACCCGCGCGACCCCAGCGGGTTCGTCGAGCACATGGACTTCCACACCACGGTACTCATGGCCACCGGCAACCTGATGATCACCATGATGGGCCAGCCGGTGGGCGACGTGCTCCGCACCCGGCTGAACCGGCACGTCGTCGCGGCCGAGCACTGGGCGGAGGTCGACGCCTGCCACACCACGATCACCGAGCACATCGCCCGGGGCGAGGCGGCGCAGGCCGAGGAGGCCATGCGCAGCCACCTGCTCGACCTGCGCGACATCTACGGCCGCCCGGGGGCGTGGAAGTCCGACTGAGCGCCGCGCACGGCAGGATGGACGCGTGCGCACCGTCCTCGACCTGCTCCGGCTGCTGGCCGACCGGGCCGACGGCGATGCCCGCGACGGCGAGCTGGACCGCGTCGTCGCGGAGCTGGCGGCCTCCGAGCCGGAGGCCGGCGCGCTGACCCTGCGGGTGCGGGCGGCGATGGACGCCGGGCGCCGCCGTGAGTCCGAGCTCGCCGCGCTGGTCGGCATCGCCCGCGACCTCGCCTCGGAGTCCGACCCCGGCTCGGTGCTGCAGGCGATCGTGCGCCGGGCCCGCGGGCTGCTCGGTACCGACGTCGCCTACCTGACCCTGCACGACCCCGAGCGCGGGGACACGTTCATGCGGGTCACCTCCGGGTCGGTCTCGCACCGCTTCCAGTCGCTGCGGCTCCCGCTCGGGGCCGGGCTCGGCGGCCTCGTCGCGGCCAGCCGCACCCCGCACTGGACCGGCCGCTACGCCGGCGACGGCCGCTACCGGCACACCGAGGAGATCGACACCGCGGTCGCCGAGGAGGGCATCGTCGGCATCTGCGGCACCCCGCTGCTGGTCGACGACGAGTTCGTCGGCGTCCTGTTCGCCGCCAACCGGTCCGCCCGCCCCTTCACCGCCGAGGACGTCGCCCTGCTCGGCTCGCTGGCCGCGCTCGCCGCGGTGTCGCTGGTGCAGACCCGCCGCCTCGCCGACACCGCCACCACGCTGCGCGAGCTGCGCGGCGCGCACGCCGCGATCGCCGAGGCCGCCGACGCCCACGACCGGTTCGCCGGGGTCGTCCTGGAGGGCGGCGACGTCGGCGACATCGCCGAGGCGCTCGGCAGGCTGCTCGGCGGGTGGGTCGCGGTGCTCGACGGCGACGGCGCCACCGCTGCGG